>JANWKO010000072.1 GCA_025451335.1 Gammaproteobacteria bacterium | reverse complement strand
AGTTGCGCCAAATTTTTCGCCACATTCAACTGACCAGCAATTTGAGAACTGTTAATATTAATTAACCAATTAGAATCTTTGTTACTTAGTTCAAATCGAGCATTACTCAATTGTTGGCCTAAAAAATTGGCTTTATTAGCCTGCAAATCAATACCGCGAAATAATTCTTTCTTTAGTAAAGTATTTTCAGGCTGTTGTCCATTTACTTGAGTTAATGAATTAAACCAATCATAATAAGGTTTCAACATATTCCAATCTAATTGATCAAATTTCGCAGAAATGAGCAACCCAGGTAGTTTTTGCCACTATGCCTCACCCCCTCCTAAACTGACTTCGCCATTTAAAAATTGCAATTCATTATTATTTTTCTGAAAACTTAAAGCTGCTGAAAGATTTTTGCCATAATGAATTTTACTTTGCAGAGGAGGTTTTGGATTCAGCAACAACTCCCATTGAAAATTTCGGATTTCATTCGCTTTTTTATCAAACGGCTTGGGTAAATTAATTGTTATCCCTTTCAAATTTGAATTCAATATAAGTTCTGAAGGTTGCGAATTTTGACTTGAACTAAAGTGAATTTCTGCTTGATAGTTCGTCATACCTTGCGCATAACGAGTCAGTGGCATATTGAACCAAGAAGCTAAGTCAGAAATTGCGATTTTGCTTTTTAATACTCCTTTGAGATAAGCAGATTTCGTTCCTTGATTTTCTGTAGTCAGGGATAAAGAAATGGGTTCATTTAATAACCGAGCTTGCAAATTAGTTGCCTCTATAGAAGATTCTGTAAAATGCATAAAACCATTTAATTGTTCGATAGATAAATTCCCAATAGGTAGTTTTAAATTAGCATCCGTTGTAGCAAGATCCGCTTGAATTTTTGTATTATTAGGATGACTTAATGGAATCTGCATACCTACTTTTAATTGCATAGGTCCTGTTATTATCAATCCATCTAAATCTTTTCCCAGTGTTTTATTCAGAGGACTTTGATGAATAAAATCTAATGCTTGAGCAAAATCGGTGTTAACAAATCCCTGAACTTGCAAAATTTCTGGATTTTTCTCACCAACATAGGGAATCTCCATATGTAGCAATGACAACTGTGTATCTAACAATTGGGCTGTATTGATATCGGCACGCATGGTATTTCTTGAGAAAATTATAACTCCATTAACATGATTCAGAGAAGGCCAGCCTGGTGCATATTGCAAATCTAAGTCTTTGACTAAACCACTAGCAACAAATGTACCCTTGCCTTTTTCAAAGGGATAATCGGTTAAATTCCCTTGCAGAACTATTTTTCCCGACTCTATTTTTCCACTTAAAAAAGCACTGTTTAACCAAACGACTAATTCAGGATTTAAAATTCGAGCAGGAGCATATTTCGAAAGATTTTCTAAACGCTGAATACTAAAATCAATTGTCAGATTTATGTTGGGTGATCCCGCTGGAGGAACAGACATCATCATATCCGTATGTGCTTTTAAATCTGCGCTTGATACTTCTAAATTCTTCGCATTTAATGTCCATTCTCCGGTTTCTGATTTTTGCCAATGAAGCAATCCTGATAATTGGTCAAATTTGAGAGGATGCGGAAACAGCTTACTATAAACAATTGCAATATCTTGGCTATTCAGTCTTAAATTTCCTTTTGTTCCATTCCATTCCAAGATACCGCTAGCATTTGCAACACCTGGAAATTTTTCCCAAGTATTAAAATTTAGATTGGTAAATTCACCATCTAAAGTCGTATTAAATAAATCGGGTGATTCATAATTGAAAGATTTGATATGCAAATCACGAATCTCACCTTGCGGATCCAGTGCAATCAGATTTTTTTGAAGTTTTTCAGGTAGCAAACCGATGGACAAAGCAATTTTTTTAACGTCATTTAAATCTAAATAACTGAGCAATGCATTCTCAATAACATATCCACCATCTGATTTTTGGGTTGCCGTGACAGAAAAATGTGTTGTGGGCCAAAGATGCTGAGGTAAATCTATCAAAATATCATCACCAGCAAAAATTTGTTTTTCACCAGATCGCTTCCAACCAACATGGCCACTTAAACGAGAAATTTCTTGTGTTTTATGCGTTGCTAAAGCAAGCCATTCTAAATCATAAAATTGAAATTGACTTTGGATTTTTTGAAATTGATTTTTATCCCACGTCATCCAAATTTTCGCACTACCCAATCCTTGTTTGATTTGCAATTGATGCCAACTGAAATCACTCAACCACTGTGGCAATGAAATGCCTTCAAGATATACGTATAAACGTGCAGACGCTTCTTCTAATTGAATAATATTCCCCGTCCAATTCAAAACAAATTTTGCATGCGTAGGAATAGGTTGATTAAGTGTCCCTTCTCCGATTAATTGGTGTTGTGTAAGGGTGTTTTTTAAAACCAATTGCTCTAATGTAATTGACTTTTTTAAACCCCTCGGCAAGTGATAATCCATTTCTATATTTTGCAAAATCAAATTCGGTTGTGAAAAAACCCATCCCATCATGTCATTAAAATCAGCAAGCGAACCTGTTGAATTATCTGTCACAATCAAATCTTTTAATTCTTCAATTAATACCGCACCATGGGTTGGTTGGCGAATTGTGATATGAGCACCTTCTACTCTGATGCTCTGCATGATAGGTTTCCATGCGGCTAAGCTTCGAATCACATTTAAGTTTACATCAATTTTTTGTATAGCGAATTTTGGTTTATGCGTTTCTTTGTCTAATACTGACACTTTGTCAAACGTAATAACAGGTTCATAGATTTCCCATGAAATATGGACATGCCCAATTTTAACAGGCACGTTTAATAGTTCACTTGACCAACTTTCGAAATCAGGTAAGTGATCGTTCATCCAGGGAGTTAATAAATGGCCCACGCTTACTACTAACGCAGCAAAAATGACAAGAGCCGCTATAACATAGCCCAGTCTGTGAAATGCTTTTATATAAACGTTAGTCAAAGATTATTCCTTTTCTGACAAAGGTAAAATATCAAAATTTTCCTGACCATAAGACGATTCCGTTCGCAGTTTGATAGGTTTACCAAGTTGAACTTCTAACTCGGCTAACATGGTGGATTCTTCATCCAATAAATAATCTATTACGAGTTGTGAAGCCACAACCAGAAAACCTGACCAAGGATATACTTGAGCAATGCGCTTTAATTCGCGGAAAATCTCATATACTACCGTCGCTAAAGATTTTATTGATCCTCGCTTTTGACACAAAGGGCAGTTAACACAAAGTATATGCTCTAAGCTTTCACGCGTTCTTTTACGCGTCATTTGCACGATGCCCAAACTAGACATTTCGCTAATTTCAGTACGAGAACTATCTTTAGCTAAGACAGAGGCTAAAAGTTGCAATAATTTTTCTTTATGTGAAGGGTCTTCCATATCGATAAAATCAATTATGATAATCCCGCCTAAATTCCGTAATCGAACTTGACGTCCAATCGATTCAACAGCTTCCAAATTTGTTTTGAAAATAGTTTGCTCGGAATCACCTCGTCCCACATAAGATCCAGTATTAACATCAATCGTTGTCATAGCTTCAGTTTGATCGAATATTAAATGACCTCCAGATTTTAAATACACTTTACGCTGCAAGGCTTTTTGCAATTCATCTTCAACCGAATAAATATCAAAAATGGGTCTTTCATCAGAATAAAACTCAATTCGGTCTGTCAATTGAGGCACGTAGCGTTTAGCAAAATCACGCATTTGCACCATTGCATTTTCATTATCAACTCGTATGCGTTCTACTTCAAATCCAGCCATATCGCGCAAGACTCGCAACACAATAGGAATATCTTCATAAACAACTTCACCGGCTTTGGCTTGTTGAGCGCGAGCTTTAACTTCTACCCATAACTTTTGCAAAAATTCTTTATCAAACTCAATCTCATTTTGCAGCGCTCCTTCTGCCACAGTACGAAAAATATATCCGCCCTCTTCGTGCGGGGAAAGCATGGATAAGAGTCGTTGCCTTTCCGTTTCATTATTAATTTTTTGTGAAACGGAAACTTGTTTTAATCCAGGTGTAAATACTAAATAACGTGAAGGGATGGTAAATTGTGTCGTTAACCTTGCTCCTTTAGAGCCCAGTGGATCTTTATAGACTTGCACGAGCAGATCTTGACCAACATGAAGCAGTTCACGGAGATCTTTATTTTCAGATCCTATTATATTATTAAGGATATCTTTACCGTGTAAAAATCCAGAGCGTTCTAAGCCAATATCAACAAAAGCTGCTTGAATGCCGGGTAATAATCGGTTAACACGGCCTTTGTAAATATTGCCTAATAACCCTTGCTGCAAACTGCGCTCGATGTGAAGCTCTTGCAGGTTGCCGTTTTCCAAGAGAGCAACACGCACTTCGCGTGGCGTGACATTGATTAAAATTTCTTCAGACATAGGCGGGTTAAGGATCCTAAGTTACCTTGAATCGTCTTCGATAATCTCGCATTATACTATAGACCCAGGGCCATAATAACATGCTTGTTAAAGAGGAAGACCAATATAACCAACCACGCGGTAATTCACCTAGAAAACCTTGTACGCAATAAAGGATGAATTGATATAACAACACCAATACAAAAATAATTAATCCTTGCTGTAATAAAGAAAACATCCGAAATCTACTGTGCATTTTCACAACAATGTAAACGACAATCGTTAAAGCAAGAGCATGTTCGCCTAATAATGTGCCGTTTAACAAATCCAAAATAATCCCTAAAAACCAAGCAGAACCAACACTGACTCGATAGGGAACATCCATCGCCCAATAAATCAAAACCAGCAATACCCAAGCTGGCCGCATCCAAACCGTCCAATCAGGCATAGGCAAAAGTGTTAAAACCAGTGCGCCAATAAAAGTAATACTAATTGCAACCCAATTAGACATGAGATTTATTCACTCCTTTGGTGTTTTTAGCCTCCTGAACGGTCTTTTTATCTAGTTTTTTGTTTTTTGGCTGCTTATCTTGTAATTTTTCAGCCTGTGCATTATCGGGTTCTTTTTGTACCACAGTTTGATCCAATTGAGTAAGCTTCCTCTTGGCTGGCCAAATCAACAACACTTGCCGAGATCTATCTAAATGCGCACTCGGTTCAATTGTAATCGTAGCAAATTGTAACCCAGGGTCCTTAACTACCGACTCAACTTTTCCCAACGGATAACCTTCCGGATAATGCTCACCCAAACCAGAAGTCATAAAAATATCCCCTTCTTTTATGTCCGTCGTTTGAACCACATTTGCCAGGCGAACTTTTCCTGAATAATTATCACCAACTGCGATGGCTCGAACACCATTGCGAGCATCTTGCACAGGCACTCCGCTATGCGGATCATTTATGAGTAATACACGACTAGTATATGGCCCTATTTGAATCACTTGCCCCATTACACCTGCAGCATCTAATACAGGTTGTCCTATAAATACTCCATCATGACTTCCTTTATTTAGCACGACTTGATGCACAAAAGGATCAGAATCAACTGCTAATAATTGAGCAATTAATACTTTTCCTTTAACTTGTGTTGAAGAACGTTAAAGTGCTTTATGCTGGGTATTTTCTGATTCAATAGCTTTCTACCGTTGAAATTGAGCTCGCAATAAAAGCTGTTGTGCTTTTAGGTT
>JANWKO010000071.1 GCA_025451335.1 Gammaproteobacteria bacterium | reverse complement strand
AATGCACGATACAAACGGTTTTTTCTACTGTAATTATTTAGTTTGCGTAACAGTAAAGACGAACTCATTTTTCCGGCTCTAATGGATAAAGCAACTTGCATCAGATCAGCCCAATGTGTTTCAATCAGTTAAATGGTCTGCTGGTTTGATATCGCCCGCTAATGCTTTCGCATAATATGATAATCTTTCATCTGATAGTTGAGAAATAAGAGAATACGATGATTGAGCAAAACTAACAGGTTGTTTATATTCTGTTGGATTTGATTGCACCAAACAATATGGAGCACCAAAAGCAGCTGTCGCGTAGGTGCGTAATCTTGGATTCAATACAACAAAATTTTTCCCAAAATGTTGAATGGATTGTACAGGATAGTTTTGTAAGGTTGCATAGCAAGGATGCTCATCAGGATTTATCGCATACGCTTGTAAGTCTCGAGTTTCTATTGTGGAATAGTGTATCAGCTCAGCAGTAAGTCTATTGTTAAAATAGGTATCAAAAGCTGGATAATAATTTTCTTTTACTCGATGAAAATAGTTAACAAACCTGTAGTTTGTTGCTTGTAACAAATTAAAATTAAAAGATGTTACCATCACAGTTTTATGCACAAAAAACTTGTTAAGTTGCTCGGCATGATATTCTGGTTTTTCGATGCCTAGCCTAGTCAGCCTGTTTATAACTTCAGATTGCATTTTTTCTTCTTCTTGTAAGCTTTATTCCTTTTTGCTTGCAATTATTTTCTTCCATTCTGGATTTATCTTTCGCTTAGGATCTATTTCACCCATTTGAGCAAGTACTTTTCCAGCGGTAAGGTATTTTGTTACGTTAGCTATTTTTCCAAATTTTTCGTTGGTTGCAATTAATTGTTGAATATATTGAAGCGCATAATAATCTTTGACTGTATGTGTTGCTGAATTAAGAATCTTTGAACCTTCTTTATGTCCTATTTCATGATACAAATGTTTAGGTAATTCAAGTTTTGAAACGATGGTTTCGCAATAGTGGAGGTATGTTATTCGAGTATTTAACAGATTGATTATAGAACGTGCATCGAGATACGTAATGAATTTTGAAAAAAAATGATTTAAAAAAATATCAAAATTTACAAATTCATTTAGTATGGGTAATTTAGTAGAAATGATTTGTGTTTTTTTTGTTTTCTTATTTTTCTTTTTTTTTCGACTTCGCATAGTTTTTCATCATCAAAATTTTAAAGGAACTATTTATAGCTATATACGAGAGCATGAAATTTTGAGGGGTCATATTGCATTTAATTTCGTTTGATAATTGGCCTTGGTTAAGACTGACAAAGTTAATATCAAGGCATTAAATGAAAGTCTACTTTATCAAAATTTCTATTCGCGGCGTGACTCCGATGGTTTGGCGCCGCTTACGTATCTCAGGTAAAATATCGCTCGCGATGTTACACAAAGGTATTCAAGTTATCAATGGATGATTTTATCTTCGTCAATTTCATATTTATGGGAAAGATTACGGGATTAATTACGAGGGCGGGTTATATTATCCAGATAATGCCCGAGCTCGTCGAAACCCCACATTTCTTCTAACGTTATAAGTTATTCAATAAAAAATGTAATTGTTGATCTATTAATAATAACAAATTATCCTTAGCATTGAAAAAAAATAAAGGAATGAATTTTATGATCGATCTCTATTATTGGCCAACTCCTAATGGACACAAAATTACAATGTTTCTGGAAGAGGCAAAACTAACGTATAAAATTGTGCCAATCCACATCGGCAAAGGCGAACAATTTGAACCAGGATTTTTACGCATTTCTCCGAATAATAGAATGCCAGCCATTGTGGATCATGAACCAGCAGATAAAGCCGGGCCATTATCTATCTTTGAATCTGGAGCAATTTTGCTTTATTTAGCTGATAAAATTAAGCAATTTATTCCACAAAATCTTCGTGGACGCAACGACACGTTACAATGGTTATTTTGGCAAATGAGTGGCTTAGGGCCAATGTTAGGACAAAACCACCACTTTGTTCAATACGCGCCAGAAAAAGTTCCTTATGCTATTGATCGCTATGTTAAGGAAACATCACGTTTATATGCTGTCTTAAACAAACAACTTGCTAATAATGAGTTTATTAGTGGTGATTATTCCATTGCAGACATGGCTTGTTACCCATGGATTGTTCCTCATGAAAAACAGTTACAAAATTTAGATAATTTTCCACATTTGAAACGTTGGTTTAAAAGCATTGAAGCTCGTCCTGCAACACAACGCGCTTATGCTAAGGGTAAAGAAATTAATAGCGAATCAACAATGACTGAAGAAGCTAAGAAAATATTGTTTGGTCAAGATTCGAAAATAATTCAGGACAATTCAAAAAAATAATCAAACAAATTGTACTAATACAATTTAGAAATTAGCTAAAAATTAAAAAGTTAATGTAAACTTAAATTAATGCCTTATGTGTTGTAAATTGTTCATGGAGTTATCACTCCATGAAATTATTTTCTTTACGCCATACGTCATGCTTAACCGATACTTTATAAGATTCAGAAAATTAATATAAAAAATGGAACAAACTTATGTCAATGAGTGGACAATTATTTGCAAAATCGGAAACTGAATTTAAAGAAAAAACAGATGAATCCGCAGAAAAAGAATGGGAAAAATTAAAATTAGATATCAAAGACGCCAAAAAAGTTTTTGTTTTTGAATTTAATAAACCAGATTCAATTACTGATCTGAATCACGAACAACAAAAAACAATTTTCAGTGCATTTTATACTTGGTTGCAATTAGTACACCTAGCTAAAACTTCGATTTATGAAGATAGTGATGAAGCAAAAAAACTATTTGATACTGATGAGAATAGCCGTAATGCAAAAGACAATTGGGATCGTGCATTGCAAATACGTACATTACTAAAACCTCGTAAACAATACGTTAATTCAGAAATTCAAGTTTTAGATTTTTATAATAAATGCATAAATGATCAATTTAAAGTTGCAATCTTCAATGCTAAATATAATTTTCAAAAATTAAATCCAAGTCTTATTAAAACTAAATCAACACCAACAAAGACTACAGACGAAATTAATTTAGCTTATAATAATTGGATTGATTTAATATTTCTGAGTCAAGAACACGCTGAGAAATTATTTCTATATGCACCACTTATAATCAATAAACTCGATAAAACACATATTGAATTTCTAACTAAAGAAAAAACAGATTCCGAATTTTATCTTTATCAAACTCAACCAAAAACAAAATCATTTTTATTTAATTTATTTAATTTCAATAAAAAAAATCATCTTAAAGAATCAAAGCCTGATGAATTCGAAATGATAAAAATATATAATAAAATATAATTGAAATTTTATCCAATTGTACGCTGCAAACTGAAATTTAACTGGTTTTATTGGAGTGGAAAAAATGATAGAGAGCGACAATCTTCGCGATAAGAAAATAGCCTTGAACAATGGATCAGGTGAAATGCCTGCTTTGGGTTTTGGCACTCTGATTCCGGGTCCTCTAGCAACAAAATCCGCAACAAAAACAGCACTTGAAGTGGGATTTCGCCTGCTCGACGCATCGGAACGCTACCGAAATGAAAAAGAAGTCGGCGAAGCAATGCAGGAAGTGTTCAAAGCAGGGAAAATCAAGCGCGAGGAAGTATTTATCGCTACGAAGCTCTGGAATAACAATCACCGCCCCGAACGTGTCAAACCTGCTTTCGAAGCCAGTCTCAAGAAACTTCAACTCGACTACGTCGATCTTTATCTTATCCATACTCCCTTTGCCTTCCAACCTGGAGATGAACAAGATCCAAGAGATGCAAGTGGTAATGTGATTTATGACAAAGGGGTGACATTGCTGGATACATGGAGAGCTTTAGAAGATCTGGTAGACGAGGGTAAGTGCAAGGCTATCGGATTATCTGATATCGGACTTGACCAGACAAAAGAGATTTTCAAAGCTAGTAGGATCAAGCCTGCAGTTGTACACGTCGAATCACATCCGTATCTTCCGCAATGGGACCTTTTGGACTATTGCAGGAAAAATAACATCGTTTTCCAGGCTTTCTCAGCCTTAGGACATAATAACCAACCCAAGTTGCTAGAAGATCCTGTTATTACCGCTATCGCTAACCAAGTCAACATGACACCTGCGCAGGTTTTGCTTGCTTGGGCTATTCAGCGTGGAACAGCTCTTTTGACAACTTCGACGAATCCAAGTCGAATAAAAGAGAATTATGAAGTTTCCGCTCTTCCTGCAGATATTGTGCAGGAAATTAGTGAAGGAATTAAGTTACAAATCAGGTTTAATTCTGTAGTCGAAACCGGTATTCCCGGATTTATTCCGAGAAGCAAAACAGATTGAATCCAGAATTGTCATGCTTCATTTTTAACGTCATTAACAAAAAAATGGGCTTGGTATTGGTAGAAGAGGCCGAGGATAAATCTGCAGCACTTGGTTCTGTAGCAAAGGGCACAGAAACACTTCATGAAAAGACTGATAGAGATGAGTCTAAAGTGACTGTTCAGCGAGCATCATATGAGAAAAAAATTTATGATAAGTCAACACAGTCAAGAGTTGCTTTACATCTTTTGACAAGAGGAAAGGGAGAACAATCAAGACATGCGCAAGGCAGACAAGGCCCACCTGGACCTAGTTCAAGAACAACTGTTCAACAAGCCAGCATGTTTTGGAACACATCAGGAACTATAATGTTTGAATCTAAAATTGAAGTTAAATCACAACAATCAATGCCAGCTGGTGCAGAAACATTAGCACATATTTCAAGAGCATCAGTTGCTACTGAAATACAAGCAGATGTTTCAAAAGCAGCATCAGATGTAAGAAAACTACCAGGTGCAAAAGTTTCAAGAGCTTCTAAATCCTTTTCACACACCGAAGGTTTGACTTTCATGTTGAGAACAGAAACCGAAAAGCATGAACCAACTGTGAAAAGTCAGGCATTCGCAGGACTCAGCGCACAACGACCTGTGTAGTCTCAAGGTCACTCTCTATCATGCATTGATTAAAATTTCTCAAAATCCGGCTCTCCCCGTATGCAATGCGGGGACGTTTTTAAAATGGCTCCAGTATGATGAATCGTATATCATATTTTTAGGAGGTCCATTATGCCAGTTATTACATTATCATTAGCTAAAGAACAAATATTAAATCATTTGATTTTGAAAAAATCATTTTTAAAAGATTATCCCAAGCCTGGTGTGATTTTTTTAGCGATGGATTTTGTTCTTCAAGATTCACACTCAAGAAAAATTCTCTCGGATGCAGTAAAGAATGCAGTTCAGTCACTCTCTTTCGATTGTGTCGCAGGAATTGCATCAAGAGGGTATATATTTTCTTCAATGATTGCTGAACAAGCATTACATCAATCGAATCCCAAAGGCGAACAATTAATTCAAAAAGTCAAAGTGAAAGACGATTCACGTTTTGTTCAAATGGGAACAAGCACGGAATATTCTTCTGATGATTTGCAAATTTTAAAAGGCACCATACAACACAATAAAAATTACTTACTAGCAGATGATTTAATTGCAACAGGTGGATCGGTGATGACTGCTATTCAATTGATACGAGATGGTGGTGGTCAAGTCGATAAAGTATTTGTGATGACTGAATTAGTCGATCAAGGTGCTCGAGAAAAACTGAAAAAAATAGGCGTTGAATTGGTCAGCTTACTTCAATTTACGCAACAAGACTTGGAACAGTTGTTAATATTGCAAGAAGCCTGTCAGATAAAACCCGTAGAGTATAACCTTTCACAGCATCAAGGCAAAGTTATGCCGCCTTTAATAGTACATATCGCATCACAATCAATCGTAAAAAAAGCAGCTGTTGAAAGGGCGGTTCAAGATGCTTTTCACCCTTCCGTAATGAAAATGGTGACCCATGATGCTTCTTCAGACATATCCAAGCAACCTTTAGGGTATGAAGAAACAGCGAAAGGTGCTGCTAATCGTTTAGATGCGATACGTAAAGAAGTGAAAGAAGAGAAAAATATTCTTTTAGTATCTGTGGAAAATGGTGTCCGTTATGCTGAAGAAGAAAAAAGTTATTATGATTTTGTGCATGTCATGTTGGAAAAAGATGGCATCATTTATGAGACAACAAAAGATTGCTGTCAAGTTCCAAAAGAATTGATTGATCAATCTCATCTTCAAAAAGAAATGACATGGGGACAAATTGCAAAAAAACAAGGATTAGTTACTTCAGATAGTGATCCACATCAAAACATGTTATTTGGAGGAGTGTCTCGAGAGGAGCATATACGTCAGGCATGTATGCAAGCCTTGGGTCATCCCATTCCACGTATGATTCATCTAAAAGAAATGAAACATTCTGTGCAGCATCAACCGATTGATCTTTATTCAACGCAATGGAACATTGATAAAGATAAAAAGAAAAAAACAGATTTCAAAGTTTTTTCAACCGGAGATGCATTTTCTATTTTATTACCGGAAGTCGATGTGCAAGACATGCCCGTGAATATTCATGTAGGTATGGATCATAATCAAAAATTTTCATCATTGACTTTATTACAAGAAGCGTTACAGATGTGTCGTACCGTAAGAGAACAAGGCGCAGAATCAATTACAGTAGCTTTGCCAGAACAGTATCATCCTGGCTTACATCGTAATCAATTTAATGAGTTGTTAAAGGATCTATTTGAATCTCAAGGTGTGGATCGTCTGTATTTTTACGATAAGAATTATCAAGGAAAAATCGAGACAGCGTCACCCGAAATTGTTACTTTTGAAAAAAAACAGCCTGTGCATATTGTATTATGTTGTTCGTCAAATAAACCATTCGCTGAAGAATTAGCGAAATGTCTAAAAGCGCGAGGCGAAAACGTAGAAATTTTTATTATTCAAGGGGAAGCAGGGCGAGCGATAATTCCGTTAGATGTAGACTTATCGGGAGCAACAGTGACACTTGTACAATCAACCCGCCCCAATCCTGATGATGAAAAAACGTCACTTGAATATGATAAAAATGGTGCATCATCCTATTTTTTTGAAACAATGATGGTTGCTAGACAAGCGCGTTTAAGAGGGGCGAAACAAATTAATCTGGTTAACCCATATCAATTTGGTGCGCGCTCTGATAAGTCGGAAGATAATCCCAAAGGAAAAGTCGGTGCTTATGTACAGCAAAATGGATCATTATTGGAGGAATCAGGTATTGATCACATTGTGACAGCTGAATGTCATGATCAGCATACTTTATCGGGATCGTATATGAGAAAGAATGTAACCAGTTCTGCTGTCCCAGCATTAACTTTGATATCAACTATCGTTGCAAAACAATGGCTACAATCTCCTCATGAAGGAAAATTTCGTTTGGTTGAACCAGATGCGGGAGCGGCTAAGCGAACAAAAGAATTAGCGCAATTTCTGCAACCTTTATTAGGAGATCAATTGCATGAATCTCGTGTCGTAGGTGATAAAGAAAGAGGATCGCATCAAGATGATAGTGCGCATATTAGTTATTTAAGTTCTGGCGGTATTGGTATTAATGCAAAAGATAAATATCTAATCACTGACGATGAAACAGCAACAGGGACCACATTATGTCAGGCTATTCAAAGTTTAAAAAATAAAGGTGCACAAGATATTTCCGTAGTTGTGGTGCATAATAATATGCCCCTAGATTGGTTAACTCGACAATTATGTTTAGCACGATTTTTATTTTTGGGTGTAAAAGATTTGCATTTTAGTGATACGCAAGAAATGGGAACGCTAGCGAAAGACTATGAAGATTTAGTTCAAACGCATGCACGACGCACATCGAAGTCAAGTAAAGAAGTGGAAAATGAAATTGGTGCTTGGTTTAAAAAGAATCTTCCTGATTCTTCATTAGATGATTTCAAGAATATTTTTAGTCAATTATCTCATCGTGTTACTGTTCATAGCCTAGCAGATGCGTTTGCGGATAAATTAGTACATCATCCAAAACCGAGTGTGTTTGCAAGAAGCACACTGTTTTCTGCAGCGTCTCAGATGGCAATCAATAGGGCATCGCCATCGATTGAATCAGAACAAAAACGCCACATGTTGCTATAAGATGAAAAACTTTAAATGGGATCAATTGGAAAAAATCGATTTAAGTAATTTTCCAATTGATTCTGGTACGATCGGAATTGATACAGAAAATACAAAAAATTTTTTATTTTTTTTTGAAAGTCTTGAAAATTATGTCTGAAGGTATAGAGTAATTTATGTTACTTTCTAAAAAAGGATTTAATTTATGTATACAAGAACTCCTGTCAAATTTACATTCAAAGACGGCATACTCTGCCCCTGAACTAAAAATCTTCATTCAATAACAGAAAGTATTTTTAAAACAGGGTATTTGAAATGGTTCAAAAAAAGACACAATGAAATAATCCACCAACGATAAAATTCATTACGAACTACACAAAAATCTTAACAAATGCTCATTTTTGTCCACAAATAATTAGTATATGAAACCTTTATTACTGATAAAATTGTATAAGAAGATTGAAGCAAGGCAATAACATAGCAGGGATGTTTGGTTTATGAAAATAGGGATACCCAAGGAAACATTTGCAAAAGAAACCCGTGTCGCTGCTGTTCCTGAAACCGTTGCAAAAATAGTTAAAGAGGGTATGGAAGTTGTTATAGAAAGTGATGCTGGTTTATTGTCATATATTTCCAATAATGAGTATGAAAAAGCGGGTGCCCAAATTGCTCCAAATGCAGAATACATTTTTAAAGAAGCTGATGTTATTTTCAAAGTCAATCGACCTCAATTGAACGAACAAAAATTATCTCCCGAAATAGAATGGATGAAAGAAAATACAATTTTTGTTGCACCATTTTATGCAGTACAAAATCTTGATTTAATTTCTTTATTAGCAAAGAAAAAAATTATTGCTTTCTCCATGGAATTATTGCCTCGTATTGCTCGCGCGCAAAATATGGATATTCTCAGTTCCATGAGTAATCTCGCTGGTTATAAAAGTGTTGTCATGGCAGCGGAACATTTAGGGAAGATTTTTCCGATGTTAACCACTGCAGCAGGAACAATTCAACCAACAAAAATTATTATTATTGGTGCAGGGGTCGCAGGTTTACAAGCGATTGCAACCGCTCGCAGACTAGGTTCTCTTGTCATTGCGTTTGACACAAGACCCGCAGCAGGCGAACAAGTCAAAAGTTTAGGTGCAGAATTTGTTAGTATGGAAGTTTCACACGAAGCATCGGAAGATCAAGGTGGTTATGCAAAAGAACAATCAAAAGAATTTTATCAAAAAGAACAAGATATTATTCATAAGTATAGTCCAGATGCAGATGTCATTATAACAACAGCGCTTATTCCGGGAAAAAAAGCACCCATTTTAATTACCGAAGCAATGGTAAAAGAAATGAAGCCAGGTTCTGTCATAGTTGATTTATCGGTTGATCAAGGTGGAAATTGTGAATTATCAGAACCAGGAAAAATTGTAGTTAAATACGGTGTCACTTTAATTGGCGTGCAAAATCTTCCTGCGACTCTACCTTCAAATGCCAGTCAACTTTATTCTCGCAATTTATTTGCATTTTTTAAATATATTGCTCCAATGTTAAAAGAAGGAAAATTGGATTTTGAGGATGAAATCATAAAAGGATGTCTAGTCACCTATAATGGTGAAGTTGTTCATCCCCTATTGAAACATTAAAAATAAAGGAACTATATATGGAACATGTTGGCATATCTGATGTATATATTTTCATTATTTCAGGATTTCTAGGTTTTTATCTCATTACTCGTGTCCCGCAATTATTGCATACACCGCTGATGGCTGCGACAAATGCAATTTCTGGTATTGCCTTAGTAGGTTCTATCGTTGTTGCAGGTGAAAATTATAGTCTAGTCACCAATATACTCGCATTTATCGCTGTAACATGCTCCACTATTAATGTTGTGGGTGGCTTTCTGATTACAGATCGAATATTAAGAATGTTTAAAAAAGAAATTAAGAATCCCCAGGATAAAAAACGATGAACATGATTCAACTATGTTACCTCATTTCTACCATACTTTTTATTTTGGGTATACGTTCATTATCGTCGCCTGATACCGCGCGGCGCGGTATGAATCTCGCTTCATTTGGTATGCTTATTGCGATTATTGGAACTTTATTTAATCCGAAAATTGTCACTTATACTTGGATTATTTCAGGTTTAGCTTTGGGAACTATATTAAGCCTTCCCATTTCTTTGTGGATTCCTATGACAAAAATTCCACAGCGAATTGCACTTTCCCATGCAGGTGGTGCATTAGCAGCTTGTCTGATAGGTATCGCAGAATATTATCGATATAGCACAAATATCACTAATCTCAGTATGGCAATTACGGGTATTGAAGTGGTGCTTGGCGCACTAACATTTACTGGTAGTCTCATGGTTGCAGGCAAATTACATGGCGTTTTACCAGGACGTCCTATTACCTATAAAGGACAAAATTTTGTAAATATATCTGTATTTATTCTAATGATTGCATTATTGCTTTATATCATCATCCATCCACAAATGAACCAAGCATTTTATATTTTATTAAGTCTCTCATTTTTATTTGGTTTGTTTCTTGTAACACCCATTGGTGCAGCTGACATGCCAGTTGTGATTGCATTATTTAATGCATATGGTGGTTTAACCAGTGCCGTAATGGGATTCATGCTTGGAAACACTATTCAAATTATTACGGGCGCATTAGACGGTGCATCCGGATTCATTCTGTCCATGTTAATGTGTAAAGCAATGAATCGATCCATGACAAATGTCTTATTTGGAGCATTTGGAAGTATTGCTGAAGACACAAAGAAAATAGCCAGTTCTGACAATAAAACAGTGCAAGAAATTTCAGTTGAAGATGCTTTGCAATTCTTTGAACAAGCAGATACTGTGATCATAGCACCAGGATATGGCATGGCAAACTCGCAAGCGCATCATGCTTTGCGCGCGTTTGCTGACAAATTAAAAGCTAGTGGCGTTTCAGTAAAATATGCAATACATCCTGTTGCGGGTCGAATGCCAGGACATATGAATGTTTTATTGGCAGAAGCCAATGTACCTTACACCGATTTATTTGAAATGGATGACATTAATCCCGAATTTCCTAATGCAGATATTGCATTGGTCGTGGGGGCAAACGATGTGACAAATCCTTCAGCAAGAACAGTGAAATCCAGTCCAATTTACGGTATGCCTATTCTTGATGTGGATAAGGCAAAAAAAGTGGTTGTGTTAAAACGTAGTATGAATCCAGGATTTTCCGGGGTAGATAATGATTTGTACTACAAGCCGAATACTTGGATGCTATTTGGTGATGCCAAAGATAGTTTAAGTAAACTTTCCTATGGATTTAAAAAAGGTTGGAGTTAGTTAATTGATGAGGACTTCGGCGCAAAAAGCTAATTTGATGACGAATAATTTTAAGGAGAAATTAAAAATGAAAAAACAAGTCGTGATGATTACCGGTGCTCTAGCCGGCATTGGACGCGCTACAGCGTTAGCATTCGCTAATGAAGGCGCTAATCTCATTATTTCCGGAAGAAAGCCTGAAATCGGAGAAGCTTTGATTAAAGAAATCAGAGGACTAGGCATCGATGCGGAATTTGTGCTCGCTGACGTAAGAAAAGAAGAGGAGGTGAAAAAGCTAATTGAAAAAACTGTTAAACGATTTGGCCGCATCGATGTTGCAATAAATAATGCCGGCACTGAAGGAAAACACGCATCACTCATCGATGAAACTATTGAAAATTATTCATCAACTTTTGATACAAATGTTCTTGGTACTTTTTTGTGTCTTAAATACGAACTTAAAGTTATGCTTCCACAAGGTTCGGGCTGTATCATCAATCTATCATCAGCGGCAGGACAAAAAGGATTTCTTGGAGCAGGACTATATGTGGCTACTAAACATGCTGTAGAAGGGTTAACAAAGTCTGCTGCTCTTGAAGCTGCTCCAGCCAACGTCAGAGTGAATGCTGTCGCACCCGGTCCTGTTGAAACTGGCATGCTTGATCGTTTTACTGGCGATCCCGAAAATAAAAAAAATTTTCTCACAACCATTCCACTCCAGCGTGCAGCTCTACCAGAAGAAGTCGCGCAGACCATTGTTTTCTTGGCATCGGACAAAGCGCCTTATATTACAGGCCAAATTATCGGTATTGATGGTGGTTTCTTGGCTTAATTAAATGAACGGGATCGTAGCTGACCTAAACATAGCTTTGACCCCGCTCGAACTATATTGTCATTCTCTTAAATTCTGGTTGAAATTCTTTTCTTTCACCATCAGCTGCTTTTGCCTTTGGAGAAATATGCGTGCCAAAGATTTTAGAAAGTCTTAATTTAGACAAATCTGAAAATTCCTTTGGAAATGTTTTTTTATTGCGTTTATAAATAGTATAAATGATTTGATAATCATCTAATTGCGTAAAATATTTTTTAGCATATTGACTAAATAATAATTTAGCATTTTCTTCTGATTCTTTTACTAAAATATTTGCAAAACAACAAGCTGCAAGAGTGTGGGGAAAGCCTTCTTCTTTTTCTTCTTTAAATACTTTAATTTCTCTAAGAGTTGCTCCATTTAAAATATCTGATACAGATTTTGCATTTGTTGATTTAAATTCTTCAATTGGCCTTAATTTAATTCCTTTTTCTAAAGCATCATAAATATAATCTTTTGTTAAAGGATATTTGTCTTCATTTATTTGATTAATTTCTAACAGCGCGCTATCTAAATCTTTTATATCCCAATTCAATAAAAAATGATGCAAAACGGGATAAGATTTTTGAAACATAGCTTCATGCAGCAAATTGACAAATAGATAATTGGTATAGTCAGTTAATTTTTCTTTTACATGTCTATCTCTAGCTTGAAAAGCAAACCGACAAAATTTATTTTGATTTTTCTTTGCTGCAGCGATTTGCAATTGCTTAAAATCACGATGCGCGTGGCCTATTTTTAATATTTCCCCTTTTTCAGTTTTATATACTCGATTTTTAACTTCACTGTCCGCATCATTTTGTAAACTGATATGCCCAATATTAATTTTCTTATGCTCGGATCCGATACCTTTGAAATAATTTTCAATACCATTCTTTATGTCAATATTTTCTTTTTCGTCAGTAGGGAAAATATGTCTTTGATATTTGGATGATTCTTTAGGATCTTGAGAATGTTTAGAATCAAAATACGTAACCATGCGATAAGTAGCTGTCTCTCCGAATTTATCGTACCATTTAAATCCTGCTTTATCTAATTTACGTTCTATAAGTAATCTTTCGTTACACGGTGATTTCAATTTTGAATTCTCTGGAATGTAACTATGGACTAGATCTTGCATCCATAAATTTGTCATGAGATGATCTTCTGGTAATGGAAGAAATGTGAAAGTCGTTTCGGGATGAAATTTCACATCATATGCTTTGTCAGTTGCCAAAACATCTCGAGGCTTAAAGCCAGGAAGCGATTCATTCACCGCTAAACCGACATAACAAGTTTTAACAAGTGAAGAAATGTCTCCGTAAACATTAGCTGATTTGTTTCTTGTACGTCCTGCTACAGGATCGATTGCAATAATATTGAATTTTAGTTTTTCTAAAATTTCTTTTGGAAGTTTTTTTTCTAATTTTTTTATCAGAGCACCTTCAGATAAAGCACTACTACCACCACGGCTGAATCCCATTAAATCGAATTCAAATATGCCTTTTTTGATTTGCATCTCAATAATTTTGAAGGCAGCACGGATAGTATGGTCCATGCCTGAACCATGTCCCAATTGATAAAAATGCCTGCCCAGATTGTAAACCTTTCTAGTCTTTGATTGCATAAAATCTGCTGATTTCTCATCAAATTTTATGCTTTCAACCGCCTTATGCTCGGGACTGCTGGAAGCGGCTGGACCATCAAAAAAATAGTAGTAGTGGGGTGCATCAGGCTCTCGCAAATTATGTCGCTCGGTAGCGCCTAGATTTAAAAAAAATGTGGTGTCTTCCCAGGTCATATCGGATCCAGAGAAAAAAATCATCATTTTGGGCATCGTTTCACCTTAAACTTTATAGAATTATCAATGTCAAAATTTGCGCAATATTAATCTAATTAAATGTTTAAATCAACGAATAATATATCCCCAATTCTATTGTGAAGTGTGGAAAATGCTTTTTCAGCACTGCTTAATTATTGCAGCTGGGGTATAAAACCCTAGAAATTTTCTAGGGGTATTATTCATCAGTATTGCAATACTATCTAGATAATTTTGCGGAATATCATCGATGTTAAACTGTTTTCGGTAAATATCTCATTTTGGATTAATGACATTTTCAATTGATTTGATGTGTGATAAATTTAGCTTTTAAAATTCCCATACATCACATTATCTAATTAAAATAAGCAAAGAGATGAAAAACATGGCATTAGAAAGAACAGACCTATTAAAACAAAGAGTAATGCAACGAATAACAGAAACTCATAATAGTCTATTTTCACTCAGTCAAAAACGTTATTTTTTCTGCGAGGATTTAAAAGCTGCTTTTATACTGGCAGTCTATGCCGACCTCAAGGCTACATATGGAACTTATGCGATAAGTCATCAAGACCATGCTGCATTTGTTGAAATGCTTAATTTTACAGCAAAATAATTTACTCCTTGAAATAGAGATTCGATTTCCCAGCGAGATTCCTAGCATAAAGATATTGGAGATTTGGATGGAAACCGCGATTTACAACCTTTACTTCATGAATTAATAACCTATCCAATATATGATTTGAGGATAAGAAAAGGTCTTCGACCAGCCCTTTTTTCAAGTGAAACACAGCTAAATGAAACACAAATAGCTGCAATTGATGCGTGGTTCGAAGGAGCTTTTCCTGAACTAAAAAATTCAATAAAAAGACATGTTTTAGAAATAAAAGAATTATGTAGAGGGTTAAAAGTTCAGCCAGATGATGAGAAGATTCGTGCTATTTTTCAAGGCACATTTCCTAATCTCAAAGATGTACAACACCAGCATTTAGACAGTTTCGAAAGAGCCATATCGGGAGGTGAAATACAAGCGAAAGATAAGGATATTCTGGGGTCTATTACAACAGATGTAATTTATGATTTTGATCCAAAAAAGCAAAAAATTATTGTAAAAGGAAGTGCAACAATGTTAGATAAAGCAAATGAAATCCGTGCGTTATTACTCCATCCCTGTCCTCAAAATCAGAAAGAAGGAAAAGCTGAAGCTGTTCATCCAAGTTATTTATATGCAGGACAAGTAACCCCAGAAAATGGCGTTATTTATGGTGAGGTTTTTTTTGAACGCAATGGAAAACAAGGACATGAACGACAAGGATTACTGAGTTTGACCTCATAGGGACCTGCCGTATCTAAACAAACTGTTGTCGATCACGGCCTTACGCAAGCAAGAGCTAAAATAAATGAAAGAAGAGCAGAATTACAAGCTGGTGAAGTCGAATATAAATCAAGACAACTTGGACAACAAAGTTGACTTTTTGTTAGACAAAGGCTCACAAATTTGTTATTGATTTTGTTCAAAAAACACCGAACTTCTAAAGATGATCTTAATAGTTCCTTAAGGTATTGCATATTAGAGTGTAAGAATACTGTTGCATAAGGAATTCATTATGATCACAAGGTCAGATGAAGATAAACAATATACTAGTAGCACCGAAAGCACCGAACTCATTCATTTAGCATTATTTCCCACTTCCATTATAGAACTCCCAAAACCTAAAATTGTAGCACCTGCAGAACAAAAAATAATTGAAACTATAGAACCAAAGATAACTGAATTTCAAGAAATCAAACTAAATGAAACTCCTAAACAAAAAATAACTGAAATTCAGGAAATCAAACGAACCGAACCACTTGAACAAAAAATTAAAAAAAGCGAAATATTTCAGAATGAAGAGTTTGTTGCAGTCAATTTATGGCCAAATGATAAAATCAAAATTACTCCGAATAAAGTATTAGCGCTGGATGTAGATGAAACAATCATTGATTATGAGGCTAGCCAAAAAAATAATAAATTAGTGTTTATTAATCTTGAAAAACTCAAACAAAAAATTGCTTATGCAAAAGAACATAATGTTGTAATAGTATTCGTTACCAGTCGAAAATTCGAACCAAGCACTGATAATAGTTATTTATCGGTAAATAACATTGCAAAAGAACTAGGTCTGGAAAATTTCGATTATATTTTCTATACTAATGGCAAATGCAAATCAATGGTTATGCAAAAGTTATGGAATTTCTATTTCCAATCTGCAGCAGAAAAATTAAAAGACCTTTGTTTAGTAGATGATAACGACAAATTTATAAGAGATTGTTTCAATAAAAATTTACCCATAATAAAAACCGATAAAAACGATACTCATGCAATTTATTTAGATGAAATACAACACTTTCTGGATGGTGCCTTAAAAATAGATCCTTGGAAGTTTTTTCTTGAAGAAAAGCCTGATTTTGATATGAAATGTGATTCTTTATTTGCCTTTGATACTGAAGGCGAAGAATTTAATATAACTTTCCGGCTTTGATTAATACGAATGGGCTGATACACAGGGAATTGAAAAGTTATGTTATTTACCATTTGAATGAAATTTTATGTTAAAATATCTTTATAATAGAAGATATTATATATGACATTCGAAATTGTCGGACAAGTTGAAAAAGACAGATTATTCTGTAGCGGGTCTTTTTCGAAATTATTAACCACTTTTGTGTGTTTATCATTATTATCTGAGAAATACAATTTATCAGAAATTTTAGATGATATGAATTTTTTAGATACTTTATGTATAAACAAACCATCCAAAGCGATATTAGAAATATTTCAAAATAAAATTGGCAGTCAATTTACCATCCGAGATTTATGTACTTATTATACTGGACTACCATACACGTTTGATGTTTCAGAACAAGAAATTAGACTGGTGGAAGAGGGGCTTCCATTCAAACATCATAGTATTTTGGATGAATCCACTTTTTTATCTAGGTGTAAGAATAACATCACGCCCGTATACAAAGATGAGTGTAAATTTAGTTATTCTGAAATTTCTATAATATTTTTGGGGTATGTCATTGAGAAAATCTATAATCTCAATATCGAAGATCCCTATAAAAAATATGTTATAGAAAAATTTAAACTGAAAAATAGCTATTTTTCAAGAGTAATTCTACCTGGCGTATACATTGAAGATCTTTCAGACAAATATGATTATCCTGCAATAGCAATCTTAGATCATGGTTATTTTTGTTATAGTAATGGCTTTTTTACTACGTTAAATGATATGAAAGTTATTATGGAAAATTTATTTAAAGAATCAATTTTCCTTCAATATATGTGTGATATAAAACATGCTAGAGCTGCTTCAAACCGAATTATGGAAGGTTTAACAGTTGAAATCAGAGAAGTGGGGGAGGATATTCTTTATGGATACGAAGGATTGTCCTATAGTGGCACGAATATTTGGGCATACTCGACAAAATATCAAAAAGGTTACATAACTTTTACAAATGATGAAGAAAGAGCATACGACATTTATCATCTTTTTGGTTATGAAAATTTTGATTTAGTACCACATTATACTGAAGAACTTTATTTAAATTTTATTCACAGACCTCACTCTGAATTCCCCGATTTGGAAATTCCAGTTGATTATCAAGGACATTATCAACGCGTCAAAATAAATGAAAAAGAATTAGAAACTGTTTTTATTGTAGGCGATCATTTCATTATAATTAGAAATCCTACGGAAATTAAATATAATGCGATTTTCGTTGATGGTAATTATCGTGTTAGAGGCAAAGATGGTGAACCTGATTCGAAAATAGGCTTTATTCAATCAAAAAATGGTCATAAGTATATGTATTTTGACGGCACTTTATATAAAAAAAGCATTGCATGATGAGAATCATCTAATTAGCCAGTTATCGTTAAAATCATCCTTTACCAGCTAATTCTGGAAAAAGATAATCATTTAACACAAATGTTTGATCATGATACCAATTGGCAACATAAGTAATATATGCCAATATTCTCTCATCTTTTGTATGATTTGCCGAACCTCTATGCATAATTCTGCCATCAAAAATAACAACATCTCCTGGTATAGTTAAAGGAGCATATATATCAGATTTAGTTACATCTACGATTTTTTCACGTTGACTATATTTAATAAATTCAGTTGGACCATTTTCTTTTGTAATCACAACTAATGGCATTAAAACCGTAAAATAATAAGGTGGCAAATTTAATTCATGTGTATCCAAATTGACACCTTCTGTCGTATTTAAAAAAGGATAGACATCTCTGTGCATATTGGTGGGACCGGCCCCACCCAAAGCGGTGAGAAGCCCCCAATAACGGTTGAAATCGATTTTTGGAGAAGCTTCCTTAATGATAGCATCAATCGGTGCAGCAATTTCATCAAATATACTCGCATTGAACCCACAACGATAATCTAAACGACCCAATTCTCGTTCAACAATATCTGAATGAATATTCACAGGTCGTTCCATAGAAGAAATTTTTGACAAAACAATTTCTCTTACTTTATCTGTTTGAATTTTCAATTCTACAATTTGCTCTATTTTAATCATGTTTTTGAATACAAACACTCCGGCATTTAAAATTTCATTAAGATAATTTTTTTGCTTAAAATGATAATTTGAAATTGTATCCATAGTTATCCTTCCATAAATTGATAAAACTGACTATTCACGATTTAAAAACAAATTCACATTCTGCATTGCAGAAGGATCATTCATAAATTTTTCAATTTCATTTATCGACAACGGATTACTAAAATAGAATCCTTGAACATCACCACATTTATGTAATTTTAAAAAATTCAATTGCTCTTTTGTCTCAACCCCTTCAGCAAGAACTTCAAGATTTAAATTTTTTGCCATTGCAATAACAGCACGTATGATAGCTTCGTCTCCGGAGACTAATTGAATATTTTTTACAAATGAACTATCAATTTTTAAACGATCTAATGGAATTTTATGCAAATAACTTAAACTTGAATATCCAGTACCAAAATCATCAATTGCGATACTTATTCCCAATTTTTTTATTTCAGAAACCGATTTTATAATTTCACCATTACTCAAAATAACATTTTCTGTTAACTCTAATTCAAGGTATTCAGGGCTAAGATTAGTTTCTTTCAAGATATTACTCACAGTATTAGTAATATCAATTTGTTTTAATTGTTCAGATGTAACATTTACCGCTATACGAATAGGTGGAAATCCAGCATCTTGCCAAGCTTTATTTTGATAACAAGCTGTACGCAAAACCCACTCGCCAATAGGAATAATTAATCCTGTTTCTTCCGCTAATGGTATAAAATCAATAGGAAGTAATACACCTTTTTTGGGATGTTGCCAGCGTATAAGAGCTTCAACTGCGACAAGTTTTTCTTTATTTAAGTCGATTTGAGGCTGAAAACATAGAAAAAATTCTTTATTCGCAAGAGCATGACGTAATTCTGATTCACTATCCAATTCAGCTAAACTTTGAATACTCATCTCTGGATGATAATATTGTACGTTGTCACCTTTATTTGCTTTTGCACGATACATTGCAGTGTCAGAATTTCGCAGCAAAGCATCAACTGTTGTGGCATCTTTTGGATAAATGCTTACACCCACGCTAAGTGTTATTGTAAGTTTTCTATCGCCAATAACAAAAGGCTCGCGAAAAGTAGCAAGTAATTTTTCAATTTTTTCATGAATATGCTCATCTTTTTCAATGTTCATAAAAATAATAACAAATTCATCGCCACCTAAACGCGCTAAAGTATCTTCTGACCTAATCATAGATTGTAATCGTTTAGAAGCTATTTTTAATAATTTATCACCTACTGTATGACTTAAGCTGTCATTTACTAATTTAAATCTATCAAAATCGAGAAATAGAATGGCAAATTTAGTTTTATTTGTTTCAGAAGTTTTAATAGCTTGACGCATCCGATCAAGTAATTTCACTCTATTCGCCAGCCCGGTCAAGGAATCATGAGTTGCTTGATGCTTTAATTCTTGCTCTAATTTAGCTCGCTTAGTAATGTCACGAAAATCTAAAATTCGCCCGATAATTTTGTCGTTGAGTTTATGTGGTTGGGAATAACATTCAAAAATTTTGCTATTATGGAAGTAAATCACATCAATACTAATTTCGTTTGTTTTAGAATGCAATTCTTGAAGCCGGTAAAAGAATTCATTAAAATTTACAATTTTAGTTTTCAAAAAATCTAACAATCGAGTTTCATTTTTAGCATCCATAATTGAATTTGGTATATCCAACATTGTGATAAATTTGTGATTGTAATCAATAATTTTTCCATCCAAATCTACAACTAAGATACCATCACTAGATGATTCAAAAGTCGATTTGACTAGTGATAATGATTCTTGCAATGATAAGGTACGATCTTCAACTAATTGTTTTAAGTCTGCAGTATATTGTCGAGCTTCCTCTGTTAATTTCCATTTTGTGGTTAATGCACAAGCCAATTGTCTAACCGCTATATTGTCAAATGGCTTTTTCAAAATTAATAAATTATCGGTTTTTCCTAAATGAGAAATTGTTTCTTCCCATGAATAATCAGAATAGGCAGTACAAATGACAATTTGGATATTTTTATCTAACTTCCAAATATGTTTAATAGTTTCAATTCCATCCCAACCTGGTGGCATACGTATATCAACAAATGCAAGTGCATAAGGCTGATTATCACTCATTGCCACTTCAATTCGTTTAACAGCTTCCTCGCCTTGTGAAGCAACATCGATCTCAAATTGTGGTAAATATTCTGATTCAGGCTTATCACCAAATATCTCCTTGGATAAGTTATCAAGATT
>JANWKO010000070.1 GCA_025451335.1 Gammaproteobacteria bacterium | reverse complement strand
TCCTTAGTGTTATTAGACTTATTATTATGGGTATCGTGCCAATCGTCAGGTTCGCGAGCTGCTCGTCCTTCCATAACATCCTGAATCTGATCTATTCCGATTGTTTCATATTTAACTAAAGCTTGTGCCATACTATGCAATTTTTCAAGATTTTCTCTAAGAATTCTTTCTGCACGTTTGTAATTGCGATCTATAATTTCATGTACTTCCGTATCAATAATTCCAAACGTAGTTTCAGAAATTTCTTTATGTCTTGTCACAGCATGGCCTAAAAAGACTTCCTGTTCATTTTCACCAAACGTTAAAGGACCCAGTTTTTCAGAAAGTCCCCACTTAGTCACCATATTTCTAGCTAATTCAGTGGCCTTTTGAATATCATTCGACGCCCCTGTTGTGACCTTATTTGATCCGAAAATTATTTCTTCGGCAATACGTCCACCAAATAAACTTGAAATCCTACTTTCTAAATGTTCCTTAGAATAGCTATAACGATCGGCTTCAGGTAAAAACATTGTCACACCTAGGGCTCTACCACGAGGAATAATCGTTACCTTATGCACTGGATCATGTTCTGGCACAAGTAAACCAACAATAGCATGTCCAGCTTCATGGTAAGCAGTCAGCTTTTTCTCTGATTCACTCATCACCATAGAACGTCGTTCTGCGCCCATTATTACTTTGTCTTTTGCTTTTTCAAATTCAATCATAGCCACTGCGCGTTTATTAGCTCGTGCTGCAAATAAAGCAGCTTCATTGACTATGTTTGCTAAATCAGCACCAGAAAACCCAGGGGTTCCACGCGCAATAACCGCCGGTTGAACATCATCAGATAGCGGTACTTTTCGCATATGAACACGTAAAATTTGTTCACGACCTTTCACATCAGGCAAGCCAACAATAACTTGACGATCAAATCGGCCAGGACGAAGTAATGCATTATCTAGAACATCTGGACGATTAGTTGCAGCAATGACAATTACCCCTTCATTACCCTGAAAACCATCCATTTCAACTAATAATTGATTAAGCGTTTGTTCACGCTCATCATGACCACCACCCAAACCAGCGCCACGATGACGTCCTACCGCATCTATTTCATCGATAAAAATAATACATGGAGCTTGCTTCTTTGCTTGTTCGAACATATCCCGCACGCGCGAAGCGCCCACACCTACAAACATTTCTACAAAATCAGAACCGGAAATAGTGAAAAATGGAACTTTAGCTTCACCAGCAACCGCTTTTGCTAATAAAGTTTTACCTGTACCAGGAGGTCCCACAAGTAAAACACCTTGAGGAATTTTACCACCCAATTTTTGAAATTTTCCTGGATCACGCAAAAAGTCGACCAGTTCTTTAACTTCTTCTTTTGCTTCTTCACAACCCGCCACATCCGCAAATGTGACTTTAACTTGATCTTCACCCAATAGACGTGCTCGACTTCGACCAAATGAAAATGCTCCCCCTCGACCAGCACCGGTTTGCTGACGTAAAACATATATCCAGATGGCAAATAATATTATCCAAGGTAACAGATTCAATAAATGCATCAATAACCCAGGTTGTTCAGGTGGTTTACCTTTAACAACCACGCCTTTATCCATCAAATCTTTTAGTAACTGTGGGTCTTGTGCCATGGGTAAATAAGTAGAAAAAGCTTTACCGTTTTGGGTAGCCCCAGTCACATCCTGATCGGTAATTGTCACTGCGCTTACATTACCTTGCTTAACTTGATTAATAAAAGTCGAATAACTGATCTTTTCTTCGGGAGCTTGGCGTGGTCCAAAAATATTAAAAACTGAGACTAGTATAATCCCAGCCACCATCCATAAAAGTATCGTTTTTATCGTGTCATTCACGGTACAGACCCCTTTCAATCTCTACTTAATATAAGTATAGACAATATAAGTTAATCATACATGATCTAGTGATAAGAGACTAGAAACTATTAGGTTTTGTTGAAATTTTATCACCAGAACCCTAGTTTTTTGCCAATATATACACTTCTCGAGAACGACCTCTCGAGGCTTTTGGCTTGCGAATAATGACTTTTTTAAAATGTTCTCGAACTTGTTTTAAAAATGCATCAAAACCCTCACCTTGGAAAACTTTTACTAACAACCCACCTTGTTGTGACAATACTTGTAGGGCAAAATCTAACGCTAAATCAGCAAGATAAATCGATCGAGGTTGATCTACACTATCAATTCCACTCAGATTTGGAGCCATATCAGAAATGACCCAGTCGACCTTGGATCGTCCTAAACATTGCATTAATTCAGCCATTATTGAGTTGTCGGTAAAATCACCTTGAATAATTTCCACCCCGGGAATAGGTTCCATGGGCAAGATATCCATAGCAATAACTCGACCATTTTTACCAACATATTCCAAAACTAATTGCGACCACCCCCCGGGTGCAGCACCTAAATCCAATACAGTCATTCCCGGTTTAAATAATTTATCGCGTTCCTGTAATTCTAAAAGTTTATAAACTGCTCTTGATCGATAACCAGCCTTTTGTGCTTTTTTTACATAAGTATCAGAAAAATGCTCTTTTAACCAGCGACGGCTACTTTTTGTGGGCATTTAGATATGCTCTACCTCAACAATTTCATATTCAATCACTCCTTCTGGAGTTTGAACTTGTATTATATCGCCAATAAATTTACCTACCATGGCACGCGCAATGGGAGAGGTCACAGAAATCATTTTGGCTTGCACATCCGCTTCATCTTCTCCCACCAATTTATAACTCATTTCTTCCTGGGATTGAACGTTAATCAAAGACACGGTTGAACCAAAAATAACTTTTCCGGTGTTTTCGATTTGGGTAATGTCGATAACTTGTGAAGAAGATAGTTTACTTTCAATTTCTAAAATACGACCTTCAACAAAACTCTGTTGTTCTCTAGCTGCATGGTATTCCGCATTCTCTTTTAAATCACCGTGTGCTCGGGCTTCTGCTATAGCATTAGTAATACGTGGACGTTCAACCGTTTTTAAAAATTGTAATTCTTGACGTAGTTTTTCTGCGCCATTAACAGTCATAGGTACTTTTCGCATCATAGTTAATTACTCTCTAAGATTTCATATCTTCAAAAAATTTCTTCACTCGATCAAACCACGAACTCGATCTCGGACTATATTTTTTATTATCATCAGACATGGATTTTTCTAACTGACGTAATATATCTTTTTGAGTTGAATTGAGATTAACTGGAGTTTCAACTGTTACCTTACAAAGCAAATCACCTTTAGAGCCGCCCCGTACAGATGTTACTCCCACGCCACGCATCCGAAACACTTTGCCAGATTGAGTTTCGGCTGGTATTTTCAATTTAACTCGACCATCCAATGTCGGTACATCTAACTCACCACCTAAAGCCGCAATAACAAAACTAATTGGAACTTCGGAATGCAAATCATTGCCTTCACGTTCAAAAATAGGATGTTGTTTTACACTTATTTGAACGTATAAATCACCTGGAGGAGCACCATGTTCTCCTGCCTCTCCTTCACCACTTAAACGAATTCGATCACCTGTATCGACACCCGCGGGAATTTTAACAGATAATTTTTTATTTTGCTTACGGCGACCTTTACCGCGACAAGAGGAACATGGATCTAGAATAACTTTGCCTTGTCCACGACAAGTCGGACATGTTTGCTGTACGGAAAAAAAGCCTTGCTGAATTCGAATTTGTCCATAACCGTTACAATCTTGACAAGTAACAGGTGAAGCCCCTTTTCGCGCTCCACTGCCACCACAATCACTACAAGCAATTAAGGTAGGAACAGTGAGCTCCGACGTCATCCCAAAAACTGCATTTTCTAAAGTAATTTCCAGATTGCAACGTAAATCTGCACCTCGTTGTGGACCACTACCTCCTCGGCCACCAAAAATATCACCAAAGATGTCACCAAAGATATCGCTAAAATTCATTCCACCCATACCGCCGCCGAATCCACCACCTGCTTCACTCGCACTATGACCGAATTGATCATAAGCAGCGCGTCGACGGCTGTCAGTCAGCACTTCATACGCTTCTCTAGCTTCTTTAAATTTTTCTTCCGCAACTTTATCGTTTTGATTTCGATCCGGATGATACTTCATAGCTAAGCGACGAAAAGATTTTTTAATTTCTTCTTCGCTTGCATTGCGATTCAACCCTAAAATTTCGTAGTAGTCTCGTTTTGTCATTTTCTTTAACCAAATTAAAAAATCATTGGCATCCTACTTCATATGAAGAAGGATGCCAAAATCCAAATGAATTTTATTACGATTTCTTGCTGTCGTCCTTCACTTCTTCAAACTCTGCATCAACAACATTTTCTGATTTTTTCTCACCGGCTGTTGAATCCGTTTGTCCAGCGTGTTGTTGGCCATCGCCAGCTTGAGATTGTTGTTGCTGTGCATATAACTGTTCTGCCATTTTCGCCGATGCATCTGTTAGAACTTTTGTTTTAGCTTCAATGAGATCTTTATCATTCCCTTTGAGTGCCTCTTTCAATGCTTCGACTGCGCTTTCAATTGCTTTACGCTCATCGGCAGTCACTTTATCACCAGCATCTTTCAAAGATTTGGTTACAGCATGTATCATGTTATCCGCTTGATTACGCGCACCAACCAATTCATGGAATTTACGGTCTTCTGCAGCATTAGCTTCGGCATCTTTAACCATATTCTTAATTTCTTCCTCAGTCAAACCACTCGAAGCTTTAATAACTATAGATTGCGCTTTACCCGTGGCCTTATCTTTAGCTGAGACATGTAATATACCATTCGCATCAATATCAAACGTGACTTCGATTTGTGGTAAACCACGTGGTGCGGGTGGGATATCTGTTAAATCAAAGCGGCCTAGTGATTTATTTGCTGACGCCATTTCACGTTCGCCTTGCAATACATGCACGGTAACAGCAGTTTGGTTGTCAGAAGCAGTCGAAAACACTTGGTTTGCTTTAGATGGAATCGTCGTATTTTTTTCAATTAACTTGGTCATAACACCGCCCAACGTTTCGATACCTAAAGAAAGCGGAGTCACATCCAACAACAACACATCTTTCACTGCGCCTGATAATACGCCACCTTGAATTGCAGCACCGATTGCAACAGCTTCATCAGGATTAACATCACGACGTGGTTCTTTACCAAAAAATTTCTTAACAGTTTCTTGAACCAAAGGCATACGCGATTGACCGCCCACTAAGATCACGTCTTCAATCTCATTTGCAGAAAGACCCGCATCTTTCAGAGCGGTTTTACAAGGCGCAATAGTGCGTTCAATCAAATCTTCGACTAAAGATTCTAATTTAGCGCGTGTCATTTTTATGTTTAAGTGTTTAGGCCCTGAAGCATCTGCAGTAATATAGGGCAAATTAACATCGGTTTGTTGTGTCGAAGATAATTCAATCTTGGCTTTTTCTGCTGCTTCTTTTAAACGTTGCAAAGCTAAAGGATCATTACGTAAATCAATACCGGAACTCTTTTTAAATTCGTCCACCAAGTAATTAATAATGCGGAGATCGAAATCTTCACCACCTAAGAAGGTATCACCGTTAGTTGATAACACTTCAAATTGATGCTCTTTATCAACCTCAGCAATTTCAATAATGGAAATATCAAAAGTACCACCACCTAAGTCATAGACTGCTATTTTACGATCGCCAGGTTTTTTATCCATGCCGAATGCTAAAGCAGCCGCAGTTGGTTCATTGATAATACGCTTTACTTCCAAGCCAGCAATACGACCAGCATCTTTGGTTGCTTGGCGTTGCGAATCATTAAAATAAGCAGGAACGGTAATAACAGCTTCGGTAACAGGATGACCTAGAAAATCTTCAGCTGTTTTTTTCATCTTTAGAAGAACTTGCGCTGAAATTTGTGGTGGAGATAATTTCTTACCACTCAAAACTTCAACCCATGCATCACCATTATCAGCCTTAACGATTTTATAAGGCACAATCTCTTTATCCTTTTGCACCACTTCTTCATCATAACGACGACCAATCAAGCGTTTGACGGCATAAATGGTATTAGTAGGATTAGTTACAGCTTGACGTTTAGCAGGCTGTCCAACAAGAATTTCATTATTATCTAAATACGCTACAACCGAAGGCGTAGTGCGATCCCCTTCGGAATTTTCTATAACGCGAACTTTGTCGCCTTGCATAATAGCGACGCAAGAGTTAGTAGTACCTAAGTCAATGCCTATAATAGGGTTTGCCATATGTTTCTCCAAAATGCGGTTTCTATTGTATATATATCTATATGGGGTCGATCTTTAAATTTTCAAGCCTTAGAAACAATAACCAAAGCCGGTCTAATCAAACGGTTATTTAATGAATATCCCTTTTGTAACACATTTAATACAGTATTAGGTGGTGAATTTGCATCCCCTTGGGTCGATACTGCTTGGTGCAATTCCGGATTGAATGGTTGTGATAAAGGATTAATTTCTTGTACACCAAATTTCTCTAACGCTGTTTTAAACATCTTCAAAGTGAGACTCACACCCTCTATGAGATTTTCGGGGTGATCTGTCGATGCCGCTCTTTCTAAACTATCCACAATGGGTAATAATTCTAGCGCAAATTTTTCCAAGGCATATTTATGCGCATTTTCTACATCTCTTTCGCAACGGCGTCGAATATTATCAGTCTCAGCTTGAATTCGTAATGAGCGTTCCCAATATTCATTCACTTTTGCTTCTGTTTCAGTTAATTTTTTTTGCAACTCATTATATGAAGGATATTCAAGCAAGGGTTCCTCTTCATTTTGCATTGCAGGAGCGTCTGTTTCTTCATCATTGCCAAATTTACTTTTCAATGATGCAGTGCTGCCTGGTTTGGGTTC
>JANWKO010000069.1 GCA_025451335.1 Gammaproteobacteria bacterium | reverse complement strand
TTTCCGTATTTTTTTTAATGTTTTTTTTATAATTCTTGATTTTTGGTTGGGGTTAATGTTTGGCTTTTTTAATATTTATTTCTTTCATTTGGGAAACACAATTTTCTTTATAAAACTTTAAATACTTCACCCCCCCTGGTTGACCCCTTGGTTCTAAAATAAATAATTAATTGCTATGCCGCCAGCGTTGAAAAAATTATGAGTTGACAAAGATGAGTGATGTATTTTTTCATATTCGAATTCGTAGGGTTCAATCCATCCAGATAACATAATGTTTGTTGTTAACATTTGTTCAAGAGAGATGTAAGGTCCTACGGTATAATCTGCATCGATATGTTTTCCATGATATTCACCCAATGTATCGGCGAAATTTATTCCATAAGCAAAATAAGTGCGTTCGCAAAGTGCTTTGCGTAATCCAGCAAAGACGACTGGGGTCGCTGTTTTTGTGTGACGAGAGGCGTTGTTAACTGTCCCGGAAATAGTGACACCGACTTCAGTTTTTTCCGAATAATCCACTAAGCCAATGCTTAAATTTCCACCGGTTGCTATTGCGCCTTGAACCGCCAAGCGGTGTGAATTTGTGCCAATTGCGTTATCAGCAAAACTGCTTTGTAAAAATAAAACGAGAAGGAATGTTATAATTATTAGACGAAACATCATGATGCTTTCCTTAATAAAGTTAGAATTAAAACGACGAGGAAATATACTCGCCACTTGAGAGGAAATCAACTTTTAATAAATTTCGTCTGCCAATTATTTTCCAAGTCGTTAAATAACCAAAATTCATTTTTTACCTAAAAGCAAATGGGTATTTTATACCGTATTGCAGTTATTCGGTTTTCTCTTAGAATCAGATTTTTTAAATTTCTTAAATTTTAAAAGGAAAACATATGTCGATAACTCGAATAGTAAGAGATGTTGCGGATGGAGAACAATTCAAGTTTGAAGGAAAAGGTAAACTGATAATTGTTGGAAATATTGGTAAAGGGGCGACGGTAGATTGCCGAGCATGTAATTTAGAAATTCAAGGTAATCGTGGTGCAAATGTTAAAATCCATAGTGTTGGCAAACCAACTATTACTGGCGAGAAAGGTTTTAATGTAACTTATTATATTTATAATGAATCAGGAAATTTGTTGCGAACAAGCATGATAGGTATAGAAGGAACGCTTGTTGTTGGAAAAAGTGGTCGATTTACAGCGACTGCATCTGTTAGTGGTGGAAGAAGTGAATCCAAAGGAGATGTCTATGTTTTTGCATCGGCATCACTTCCTAAGAGTGAGGAAAGTAAAAACGTTGATGAGGAACCTGATTCCGACAAAGAATCCGATTCAGAAAATGAGAGTGATGATAAAAATTCATTTTCAATACCTGCAATGTCGTTTAGAAACGTAAAAATAACTGCAGTCGGTGGAAGAGTGACTTTGCCTCCCGGAGCGGAGCTTCATGTAAGAACTCCTTATACAGGTCATACAGTCTATGCCAATCGAAAAGAAGATAAATCTTCTGCAACATCACAAACAAAATCAGAAGCTGATGCACACTCATCAAAACCAGCAAGTTATCGCGGTTAATCCAATGTAACCCGAGCCAAGCATTGCGAAACTCGGGTTTATTTTAATAAAACTATAAAGACTCCAATCCGAGGAAATCATGTTGCCTAGTCGTTCAATTAAATCTTTGCTAGAAACAAGACAAGAAAAAATTATAAAAAGACTAGATGTAAAGAAGAATTCCGATTTGAAAAAAATATCTGTCTCCGATGCGCGTTTCGATAAAAAAAATCCTGACGATAAAAATTATTGGTCAATCTTAGACCTTGCCTATCAAAAAAACGCTGCTGTGACGTTGCAACGCGCTTTTCGTAAAAAACATCAATATGAATATAAAAATAAGTCAACAAAGACAGAACCTATCACAATGCGTTTTATGCAAGAACCTACTGATAAAAAATATTTGGAACATGTGAATAAAATTCAAAATTGTGATTGGTTAGGTTTGGACTATAACGATCCGCAATTTGTTCGTAATATTTATAAAGCGTTACGTTTGGGATTGATTGACTCATATAAATTAGCAACCGTTTCGCTTTGGTATTATGCGATTGATTTTTTGCGCAATAAAAACGATGAAGTGCGCATTTGTCAATATTCTTTTGTAAACAAAGGTCCTTATGATCCAGCTTCGGTAAGTTATGCAAACCCTAAAATGCTTGACGATTTTTATAACGAATTAAAAAAACTGCCCGAAGGTGAAAGAGGATATTTAACAATTGATATGCCTAAAGAGCATGAAGTTGTTTTCTTGCTTATTATGATGATTCGTTTGCACGAACAAGGTGATCATTATAGACCTTTATTTAAAATCATGTTAGAAAAGTTTATTAAGCAAATAAATATACCAATTGAAAAGAAATCAGCTTTACTAGAACTATTACCAACTATTTGGAAAATAGGAGGGTATCAAAAATTACTGGATTTTTTAACCGAGCAATTTTTCACAGTCTATCCAGATGACAAACCAAAAGAGGATGTAAAAATAGATGAATATGTGATGAAGCTCGCAAAAGATACGAAAGATAGAAAATTATTTGATGCAATGAATAATTATTTATTGCTAGTCGCTATTTTAATAGTAAATCAACAAAATCCTACGTTAGTACTTTCGCCTGATTATAATGAAGTTGATATTAATTCTCCTATAATTAGTTTTGTATTACCAACATTATCTGCATGGATGGCTTTACAAAAATCTGTACATCAAGAGTCAGCAGCCTATCCTACATTAACTGTGGGTCAGCTCTCGCCTCATGATTTTTTAGCTAATTTTAAAAAGTCCTTATTTTCGCGATTTATTGAATTAGTTCATCCAGATGTGAAACATAATGAAAAACCTCATGAAGTATATACAACACCCTTTATATTATCATGGCATGATTATCAGCATGTTTGGTGTAATGGTTCTATTATGCATAAATTTTTATTTATGCATTTAATCAATTCATTGAGTGATTTTACTAATATTAAAATGTCTCAAGCTATTTGGAAGTTAATTGATATGGATACAGGATTGGGTAGAGCAGTCAGAGATGCTGAAAAAAAGGGGGAATTAGTAGAAGAATATAGAATCGATTACTTGTTTGCATTTTTAAATCGTTTAGAAATTAGTTTGCATGATTTTTTTGATTTTAGTCTTCTTATTGCTATTGATATGGTGATCAATAGAGAAGAATGGAAAAAATCTTTAGGAAAATATCCTGAGGATTTTTTTCCAAAAGATGATGATACTTGGTTAAAAATAATGGGAAAAGAAAAAGAATTAAGTCATTTTAATTTTTCAGAATTTCAATCGATGCTTACCAAGATGGCTGAAATTATTCGAACGAATCCTATTAAAAATCCAGTTCAGGCATCCATTGTATACATTTTATTGTATCGTTTTAAAGATTATCCTGAAGGTTTAATGCTGGTTGATAAAATCAGAAAAATTGGTGTGGAAAAATTCTTCACTTTGAAATCTAACAAGATTGGAATTCATATTTTTGTGACACATTCTTGTGTAAAAGAAAGTATTTTGCCAATTAGTAAAGACAATTTGTTTTCTTCACTAAAAAATCTCATAGAAAGACATATAGAAAATGAGGAAACTTTGCCACTGGCGCAAGCTTGTGATAAAGGTAATGTTGAGCTTGTCAAATCTTTAATTGAAAAACAGCCTAAATTAATCAATCAAGTATTCTCAATTAATGAATTTACCCCTCTATATGAGTCTTGTGCAAAAGGCCAACTTAATGTTGTTAATCTTTTATTAGAGTGTAAAGCCGATGTTAATAAACCCATTGGAGATAAGTGTACCTCGTTAATAGTGGCTGCTTTTTTTGGTCATCAAGATGTCGTCATGAGTTTATTAAAAAACAATGCTGATCCTAATGTAGTCTTTAATCAAAAAACGGCTTTTGAATGGGCAAAAACTCATGATATTAAACGACTAATTCTTCGCGCACAAATTGAAAGCGAGCTTCAGCCTGTAAACCTTTTGGAAGAGAAATCAACTTCTCCAGGATTATTTAGTGTAACAACTAAAATTTCCGATGTGGTTTCTGCAAAAAAATTATTAACTTCAGATCTTAATCCAGAAGATATTACTACTTCAGATCCTGTTTTAAGTGTTTTATTGGAGAGAGCAAAAACCTTACCTAAGATCGTCATGACATGTCATTCAGTAAGTAAATGTGAAATGACATTGTGAGCACCATGAATCCGATCTATGTAACCTATTGTTTCATTGTAGTTTAATAAAATGAATACCTATACTTAATCATAAAAGATTAAATAAATGTTATAATCATTAATGTATTTGAAAAAATATGAGGGACCATTCAATGACCGACACAAATTCTCTAAGCAAAAGTGCTCAAAGCGTTCAAGATGCGCTTTCAAAAAAAGGAATTAAATTTAAAGTTGTTGAGTTATCATCAAGCACGCGAACGGCACAACAAGCTGCTGATACAATTGGTTGTCAAGTTGCTCAAATTGTTAAATCATTAATATTTCGCACCAAAGAAACAAACAAGCCTATTTTAGTGCTCGCCAGTGGAATAAATCGTGTTAATGAAAAGACGATTGAAAAAAATGTCGGTGAAAAAATTACAAAAGCAGATGCTGAATTTACGCGTGAACAGACTGGTTTTGCAATTGGCGGCATTCCTCCTTTGGGTCATCAAAATAGTATTGATACTTACATTGATGAAGATTTGTTGAGCTATGAAATATTGTGGGCCGCTGCAGGAACACCAAATGCTGTTTTTGATTTACATTCTGCTGATTTGCAAACTTTAACAAATGGCAAAATTATTTCAATCAAATAAATTAAGAAGCAAAATATGATTAAACAAGATCGTATTGTCAAAGCTGCAAAGCTCATTAATCCCATTTTCTTGAATACGCCTCAATATCAAAGTTTTAGATTGAGTAAACTAAAAAATCAAGGCAAATCCATTGCGATCATTATTACTGGGGGGAATATTAACCCAAGCTTTCGCGCAAAATGGTTAACTACATTTACATAGTTACCTAGCAAAACTCGAATCATTTTTTGATATTGAGTATGATGAATTTTTGCTTCCTTTTTTAAAAAAAGTCCACACTTGATTTACTTAATGATCATGCTAAGATCTGCCCAACATTTTTCATCATTCTAATTTTTAGATACAAGACGAGGAATATAAAATGGTTGCAATTCGCACAGTATTACCTGAAAAAAAAAAGCAACAGAATCTAAATTAGAACCACTATACAAAGATTGGAAAGTTCCTAATCCAACTCATCTCTTGTTCGCAGGCAAACCGAGAAAACCAGGTGAAATTGTTGAACCGAAGTTAACGCCTTTAAGCGAAGTGGAAGCAGCTCTTGGAATTAAATGGACTGAAGTGCTTTTGGGTGATCCAAAATCAAACAAAGAATTGTTACCTCATTGTGAATCCTCTGAAACTACGGATAAATATCCTGTTTTTTCTAGAGAACAATATCTTAAGCATCTTAAAGAATTTGAAGAAAACTGTGTCATTCGTTGGTTAAATGATGATATTGGTTGGATTTTAACTCTACGTAAAGGTGGAAAGCTTTCGAAAGGTGTTGTTGCTTATACAGGGATCGCTATGGATTCCAAATCAGGTCATTCTGATTTCGAAGAATACGGTGCACAACTTTATATTGATAAGACTGGTATGGGAATTGTAGATGCTTCAAAATCTGGAAATTTAACCCGTCTAGGTGCTTGTTTATTAAGTGATAAAGATGCAGATGATATTTTTGAAATAGATGCAAAAATTCAAAACAAATTTGATAGTGCGGATTTAGAACTGAATGGAGCGATTATCGACGGAAAATTGACACCTGGATTGTTTATCTATAAAGATCTGGTTGCAACGGATAAAGAAATTATGCTGGGTTATAACTATGGTTTCCATTATATCGCTACAATGTCAGAAAAAAATAAAATTTTTAAATTATTTGATATTGATACGCATCAACCTATAAATAATTCATTGTATCCTGAGAGAATGTTAAAAATAAAAGGAGAATTTGCAAGTCAAGACGGCATGGCAGGTTCAAAATATGAGTTTTCTGTTCGTCGAGTAGATGTTTTAGCGGGAAACCATTCTTCTAAGGCAATGGTTTATAAAGGGGAAGGTGAAAACGCGAGACCTTATGTTCTTGCATTTACTTTTGCTGATATGTATCGAGCTCTTTACAGGGCTGAAAATCAAAAAGAATTGCATTTAACCATGATGCATGAAATGGGGTTGATGAGGGATGAGGTCTATCACTTTTTGATGGATAAAATGATGTCGGAACCTAAACCTAAGGTAGATACTATTTCAATTCAACCAACCGGCTTGGTTCCTTTATCTGAATTTGAATTAGCTCGGGTTGAAGCTGAAAAGGGAACAAAATCCAAAACAAGTGCACAGGAGCCCAAATCTATTTCTGTCAGTTCTCAAAGTATGTTTAGCGTTGAACAAAAAGGTAGTAAAGAAAAAGGCTTAAAGGATAGTACAGCTGATCTCAGTGCGGTTAAAAAAACTAAAGACACGCAAGATACTACATCGATCAAATTGAGATAAAGTACTTTTGTTAGCTTGATATAAATAAATTAACTATATTTCCAGGAAAATAAATATGCAAGATCGTCCATCAGATTCCAAATCAACCGAAACTGAATCAACCAATCCAGCTGCTCAATGGGCTAATTTTTTTAAATCCTTAGGAATGGATACAAAAAATACGACTATGTTTTACGATTCATCTACACATAGTGTGAAAGTTGTTCCAACCTCAAATTCTGATGAAATGCAAAAAGCAAAAGAAACTTATCCTAGTTCTATTACTTTAGAAAAGCTAAATGAAGAAGCTAAATCTGGAAGCATTGTAAAGCATGACAAAGATGATGAACCTGAATTGCAAAAGACTGTAAGAATTAAACGGTAAAAATTGTAACAGCTAGGGCCGGTCAATAGGCCCTAGATTAAATTATTCCTTGAATTAATTTTTTTACTGTTTGAGTAGCGGAATTCCAGTTTAAACGAGTTTGATATTCATTGAATGCCGACAAGGCTAATTCTTCATATTGCGAATAATTTTGCATCAGATTGATAATATAGTTGCAGTAAATTTCAGGTTTTGCATCTAACGCAAAAGTCATGCCATTAATATTATTTTTTACAATTGTTGGTATGCCACCTACATGTGATGTTAGCGAAGGTAATCCATAAGCATTTGCTTCACAAAAAACGACGCCATAGGCTTCAGCGCGAGAAGGTACAAATAAAAAATGTGATTCGCTGAGTAATCGAGTGATTTTTTCAACACCTTCGGGCTTTTTCTTGGAAATAAAGCCATGACATTTTATATAGGAAGGAATGTCTACTTCTTTCGGTGGATGACATCCGACAAAATTTAATTCAACTTTTTGACCAGCGGCATGTAAAGCTTTGGCAATATTAAAAACTATATCACCACCTTTGCGTAACCAATGTTTGCCAAGGAATAATAATTTTACAGTATCGCGTGATCTCTTTTTCAACATGTTATGAATATCAGTTAGGGTATGCTGGCAGTCTATATTGGCTCCGAAAGGTACAACTTTTACTTTATCCTTACTTGCGCCGTATAATTCTAAAGCACCGCGAGCTGCCCAGTCAGAAGAAAAAATTGCCAATTCACATCGTGCTAATGTTTCTTGTGTAACAATATTACCTTGTTCAATGGTGGATGCGGAGTGGTTACAAAATGCTGGATAAAAAGCTACTAAACTGGAGTAAAGTGCATCTGTCCAAAGAACTATCGGTTTTTTTGTATTTAAATAAACAATGGGATTAATTTGCGGAGCGACAATGGCTTGTACATTCATTTGTGCAATTTGTTTGTCAGCTTGTTCAGAATAATATTTTGCAGTCACAGTATTGAATCTAGGACTTTCTCGTTGACCGCAAGCAAAGTCTTTCCAAAATTGTTTTATCTTAAAAAAAGCCGGTAATCGGCGTGATAAATTACCTATGCGTTCAATTTCTACGCCATTTTGCGTGAAAGCTTTTGACATATGAAAAGGTGTGCCTGACCAATTACTAATATCATTTGAATCAAAAGTGGTCGCATAGGCAATTTTCATATTTTGTCCTCATTCAAAAAAAATCTGCTTAAGATTATAGCAAATGAAAATATTTTCCCAGTTTTTAAATAAGGAATTTGAAATTTAATTATGTGTGAGGTTTCGCTATAAGCTACAAAAAATTTACAATTTAAGATTTCTTGCTGAAGACGATGCTAGAAATGTGGATAGCCTCTATGTTAACATCTGACCATTTATTAATAATAAACAGCCATCCTCAAGGTTAGGTTACATTTCGCTAGGCTGAGTTGGAAACCGCCGATATTGAGCATCGAAACACAGTTTACGTGTTGTTGATAAATGAGCATCGAAGCAGAATATCGGCGGTTTACGACCAGCATAGTAGAAATTTAAACAGATCTAAATGTATGATGGCATTTCATAAGGTACGGATCACATGAAAGTAACAAAAGCAATTTTTCCTGTTGCGGGATTAGGGACGCGTTTTTTACCTGCAACAAAAGCCAATCCGAAAGAAATGATGCCAGTCGTTGATAAGCCGCTCATTCAATATGCAGTAGAAGAAGCAGTCAGCGCTGGAATTACACAATTAATTTTTGTTACTAGTAGTAGTAAGCGTGCTATCGAAGATCATTTTGATTCAAATTTTGAACTGGAATCAAATCTTATCGAACGAGGTAAATTTGAATTATTAGAAATCGTGCGCAATATTTTGCCAGAAGGCGTGTCGTGCGCATATATCCGACAAAAATCACCACAAGGATTGGGACATGCGGTTTGGTGTGCAAAAGAGTTTGTTTTAAATGAACCGTTTGCTGTTTTACTTGCAGATGACTTAATAGATGGCGGGAAAAAATCTTGTCTTCAACAAATGATGGATGTATATCAACAAACGAACACAAGTGTCGTCGCTGTGGAAAAAATCGCTCAAACGGAAACAAAAAAATATGGGGTTGTGGATGTAGATGTTACCAAAATGCCTATCGCTGTGATTCGAGGCATTGTAGAAAAACCGCAACCAGACAAAGCCCCATCTAATTACGGTGTTGTTGGTCGATATATTTTAAAGCCACGTATATTTGATTTAATCGAAAATATTTCCCAAGGTTCAGGCGGTGAAATCCAATTAACTGATGCGATTGAAACATTGTTAAAAGAAGAAGAAGTCTATGCCTTGCAATTTAAGGGTAAGCGTTACGATTGTGGCAGTAAGCTTGGCTATCTTGAAGCAACTTTAGCTTATGCATTAAAACACCCAGAATTGGCTCAAGATTTCAAACATAGTTTACAAGGTTTTCTTGAATGTATGGAATAATACGTCAAAATGGGATGGTGTATTTCACGGCGGCAGTGCTAAGTCTTATACTCTCCTATTTGGCGGGAGTGCATGAAACAGTAATTAATCCTGATGCAATTTGTTATTTGCAAAGTGCAGAAAGCTTGCCGCAAGGTTTAAGCTTTGTGACGCAGTTATGTGGTCAAGCTAAATGGCCGTTTTATTCGATTTTTATTTTTAGTCTCGCGAGTGCGACAAAATTTTCTTATTTAACTTCTGCTTATATTTTAGATGCATTATTTACCCTGATTTCTGTCGTTTCTTTCATAGCAATTATTCAGTCTTTGAAAAATAATATACGAACTTTATGTTTTGCCGCTTTTGTTATTCTATTCGCCCATCAATTTAATACTGTTAGAGAATACATTGTTCGTGACCATGGTTTTTGGGCGTTTTATTTATTGTCAATAGTATGCTTGATGCGATATTTTCGTTTTCCTCAATGGAGTTATGCTTTGGCTTGGAGTATGAGTCTTGTTATAGCTACTTTGTTTCGTATCGAGGGTGTTGTATTTTTAGTTCTGTTACCTTTGGTGACATTTTTAGAAACTAAAAAAAGTTTTTTAAGCCGCATTCAATCTTTTTTACAATTAAATACGGTTTTTTTTCTTGGGCTTATTTGTGTTTGCGTTTGGATGTTTTTTCGAGGTACAGAACATTTAGGTCGCTTAAACGAAATTCAATTTCAAATATTACATGGTTTTACAGTTATTACTGAGCATTTTCAAATTAGAGCAAATTTACTGGCCCAACATATTTTGAGCCAGTATTCAGCGCACGATGCTTCATTGATTTTTATTATTGTTTTAATCAGTTGGTTTGTTATTCAAATTGTGGAAAATCTTTCCCTGATTTATGCAGTCTTAGTGATTTATGCTTGGTGGAATAAATTGTTAAAAACTTTTGATCCCATGACTCGATTCATTTTATGGGGTTATATCATCGTCAATATTTTTATTACTTTTGTGTTTTTAGTAGAACACATGTTTCTGACTAAGCGTTATTTATTGCCTTTATCATTAATTCTTATGATTTGGATCCCATTAGCTCTAGATGATTTATATCATCAATGGCAAAAGCGCAAATGGCCTCTGGTTTTCGCTTTATTTTGCATAATAATTTCTGGGTACAGTAGCATGATGGATCGAGGCTATCCAAAAAAGTATATTCATGATGCGGGGAACTGGTTAAATCTAAATTTGCCAGAAAAGGCGAAACTTTATAGTAATGATTATCAACTTATGTATTATTCACAACGTTTTGGCAATGATATTTTTAAGAAAGCACCGGAATTTTTAAAAGAGAATGCAATCTCCAATGGCAAATGGAAACAATTTGATTTTCTTGCTTTGCGATTTGATAAAAAGAAAATAACAAAAGATAACATGCTTATTAATGAGTTGGGACAACCTATACAAGTGTTTGCAAATAAGCGTGGAGATCAGGTTATTATTTATAAAGTGAATTAGGGAGTGATTTTGTGAATATAATAGTGATTGGCGCTGGTTATGTAGGATTAGTCACTGGAACGTGTTTTGCCGAATTAGGAAATCATGTGACATGTATTGATGTCGATCAGCAAAAAATCGCAAATTTGAAAAAAGGAATTTTACCAATTTATGAACCCGGGCTTGAGCCCATGGTCATATCTAATATGCATGAAGAGCGCTTGCGCTTTGTTACATCCCTCGAAGAAGTATCGGTCGAGCCTCAAGTTATTTTTATAGCAGTGGGAACACCAAGCGATAAAGATGGTTCTGCTGATATGCAGTATGTGTTAGAAGCTGCACGCAATATTGGTTCATACATAAATAATTATTGTGTCATTGTGGATAAATCTACGGTACCAGTCGGTGTAGCGGATCATGTTAAACATATTATTCAAGATGAGTTGAAAAATCGTGATTTAAAAATCAAGTTTGATATTGTTAGTAATCCTGAATTTTTGCGAGAAGGGGCCGCAATTGATGATTTTATGCGTCCAGATCGGATTATAGTGGGTTTAAGTTCAAAAAAAGCAAAACAAATCATGTTAGAGTTATATACTCCTATTCTTCGTCATCCCGAAAAAATTTATTTCATGAATATCAAAGATGCTGAGATGACAAAATATGTAGCGAATGCCATGTTAGCTACGAGAATTTCATTCATGAATGAAATGGCAGTGTTGTGTGAGCGGATGGGAGTTGATGTGGAGAATGTGCGTATTGGCATAGGTTCAGATTCACGAATTGGAAATTCGTTTATTAATCCTGGTTGTGGTTATGGTGGCTCGTGTTTTCCAAAAGATGTGAAAGCATTGATTAAAATGGCAGAAATGCATAATGTGAATCCAGTCGTTTTGTGTGCAGTTGAAGAGCGTAATTATCAACAAAAGCTCTTACTTCCAAATAAAATTACCAAATTGTTTGGCGAGGATTTATCAGATATTAAGATTGCTGTGTGGGGTTTATCATTTAAACCAGGCACAGATGATATGCGTGAAGCTTCCTCTTTAGTTTTATTAGAAGAATTATTAGTGCGCAATGCAAATGTCCAAGCTTACGATCCCGTAGCTATGCCAGTGGCTCGAAAATTATTACCCGCTGATTGGTTTAATTCCGGTAAGTTACGTTTGGCAGAACATCAATATGATGCATTACAAGACACGGATGCTTTAGTGTTAGTAACAGAATGGAAGCCTTTTTGTTATCCTGATTTACTCGTGATGAAAAAATTAATGCGTAAACCTATCATTTTGGATGGTCGTAACCAATATGATCCGCGTCAAATGCGCGAGGCAGAGTTTGAATATTATGGGGTAGGCAGAGGACAAGCTGTCTCAAAAAGTGTCGCAGCGCTTTCTTTGTAAATGGCGGCTCTTTAGTTCTATTTACAAATTTTGGTATAATAAAGATATCTTTTCTGACTGAGAAGATTTCCCTATGCGTATTCTAATCAGCATTATTTGATTATTAATGTGCTGCTCGGCCAATACTGCTGATTTTTCTATATTATCTCAAGATTTTCAAAATCATGGGTTAATTCCTAACGTTTATAGTTGTGAAGGGGAAAATATCTCTCCAGAGTTATTTTGGAGCAATATACCTGAAAAGACTCAATCTTTTGCCATAATTATGAACTCTCCTGACTCAGGAGTTCAAAATAATTTTTATAATTGGGTTTTGTATAACGTTGATCCAAATACGAAAGGACTGAAAAAAGGGGCAAACGTAAGTTTACCAGATGGAACAATGGTTGGTAATAATACAATGGGTGATGCGATTTATCGTGGACCCTGTCCACCAGATGATTTAATACATCATTATATTTTTACTATTTATGCGTTAGATACCATGTTAGATCTAGGACCTGGCGCTGATGTGGATGAAGTGTATAAAAAAATTAGTAATCATATATTGAATCAATCGCAAATAACAGGTGTATTCCATTATTAAACAAAGAATTAAGAGAATTCTATCTATGCTAAAGGAACAAGATTTACCAAGCGGAAAATTAGTAATATGTATACTTGCCATGCCTGGCAATGCAAATGCCAATGGAGATATTTTCGGTGGTTGGCTGGTATCACATATGGATATGGGTGGAGCGATTGAAGCGCAACGTCGGTCACATAGCCGTGTCGTGACTGTAGCAATTGATGAGATGAATTTTATTCATCCCGTTTATGTGGGCGATGTTGTTTATTGCTATGCTAATTTAATTAAAGTCGGCAATACTTCCATGCAATTCAAATTGGAATGTTGGACACAGTCAATTTCTGATGAAAAACAGAAAAAAGTCGCTGATGGGATTTATGTTTATGTGGCGATTGATGATCATGGTAAACCTCAGTTGGTTGATAGATAGAATGTGCCCCAAATTAACTCATTGAATTCATTGGTGTTTTATTGAATATTTACATAGTGCGGTGCAATTCGGGAGGAATTTTCAGATATCCCACCTTAAGTATGTTAACTCTTATTTTTGAAGGGTTGTTAACAGCTTCTTGCAAATTATCTAAACCTGTGTATACTTGTCCAAATGGATAAGTTATATCGCATTGGACAAGCATCAAAATTACTAGGCGTTTCGACCAGCACGCTGCGTCGTTGGGAGCGTGCTGGAAAGATTTCCCCTGAGCGCACCGAGGGCTCTCATCGCCTGTATCGTCTTTCTCAATTCAAAATGTCCCGCAAATCTCAAGCTCGTGACCGTAAAACCATTGCTTATGCACGAGTTAGTAGCCATGATCAAAAATCAGATTTAGACAGACAAAAGAAAGTACTTGAGATGTATTGCGCAGCGCATGGCTGGAAATTTGAGTTGTTGACAGACTTGGGAAGCGGGATGAATTATTACAAAAAAGGTCTTAAAAAGCTACTGAATGCGATACTAGATGGAAATGTAGGTCGATTAGTGTTAACTCATAAAGATCGTCTATTACGATTTGGAGCTGAGCTTATTTTTGCTTTGTGTGAAGCACGGGAGGTAGAAGTTGTCATTATTAATTCCGGAACTGAAATAAAATTTGAAGAAGAACTCGCAAAGGATGTATTAGAAATTATTACGGTTTTTTCAGCACGACTGTATGGCAGTCGTTCTCGGAAAAATCAAAAACTACTAGAAGGCATGCAACAAGCGGTGGAAGATGCTAAGAGCGCATAAAATTGAACTAAAAGTCAATAATAAACAAGCAACGTATTTTTCAAAGGCATGTGGGGTTGCTCGTAAAGCCTATAATTGGGCACTTGAACAATGGGAAAAAGAATATAAAGCAGGAGGAAAACCCTCAGAAGCTGCTTTGCGTCGCCAGTTAAATAGTATTAAACGCGAACAATTTCCCTGGATGTTAGAAGTAACCAAAAACGCTCCACAAATGGCCATCATTCAATTGGGGCAAGCATTCAAAAACTTTTTTGCAAAACGCGCTGCCTATCCAACATTTCGCAAAAGAGGGAGAGATGATCGATTTAGTTTAACCAATGATCAATTTACTGTGAATGGTTCACGCATACGCATCCCTCACTTAGGTTGGGTGCGCATGCGTGAGACATTGCGGTTTTTTGGAAAAATAATTTCCGCAACCGTTTCACGGCGTGCAAATAAATGGTTTGTCAGTATCACAGTCGATACACTTCATAAAGAAACAGTTCCTGCAAACGATAACCAAGTGGCAGTGGGTGTGGATTTGGGTGTATTGCAATTTGCAACGCTTTCAACAGATGAAAAGATTGAAGGTCCAAAACCTCATAAAAAATTGCTGGACAGATTGAAACGTTTGTCACGAAGCTTAAGTCGCAAGAAAAAAGGTTCCAAAAATAGAGACCAAGCAAAATTGAGATTGGCAAGATTGCATTATCGGATTTCATGCATACGGCAAGATTCTATTCATAAGCTTACGACCTATTTGACGCAGAAATTTACTATAGTAGGAATTGAGGATTTAAATGTCAAAGGTATGATGCATAATCGACGTTTATCACGTTCTATTGCTGATATGGGTTTCCATGAATTTCGACGTCAATTGGAATATAAAGGTAATTTGTATAACACTAAAATAGTAATAGCAGATCGCTGGTTTTCGAGCAGTAAAATCTGTTCTGAGTGCAATTACAAAATGGAAAAATTACCTTTATCCATTCGGAAATGGCGTTGTCCATGCTGCGAAATACTTCATGATCGCGAATTAAATGCAGCAATCAATTTAGAAAAATGGGCGGTGAGTTCCACCGTAACAGCCTGTGGAGCGTCCTCTGACGGGATAGGAGCATTTGCTTCTATTAGTCATGACGCGTTGAAGCAGGAATCTGACACTAAATTTCCCATAGTTTAACAAAAGTTATCTATGGGCAGATTTAGGTAGGTTTAGACGAACGGTTTTTCTATTTGAAAATCTATGCCATTTAAAAGCGCTTTGGAGAAATCGCAGCAGAAGTTGTAGCGGTAGATTTACTCGATGCGGATTTGAGTTCGGCGGCATCAATAGCCTCTAATTCTTGTTTAAATTCTTTTTCTTTTTGCTCTCTCGTTCCTTCTTTGTCCCAAAGATCTTGTAACATCGATGTCGCCATCATCATTACGGCTGTACGTATTCCATCATGGCCAGGGTTGGTTATCATGTCGCGACGAATAAATTTTATGCGTTTTTTTAATTCGTTTTCATCTAGATCAACTGGGCCCGCTGGACGGTTACTAAACATATTTCACCTCGTAAAAAAATAATTAGCTGTATGCAAATTGAACATTTGATAAATCCATAAGCGATTTTATCAAAATTGTTGCAATAATATATTTGTGAAAAATTATTGTCAACGCAAATTACAGTCAAATTTAATTTTTTTGTATTATTAAAAATCTTTATCAGCTTATGTTATTTCAATTATTCACATCTCTATTTTTGTGTCATGAGATGTTGCTCATAAAACTGGAACCCACTTGGTATTTTCATCGGTTGCTTCAGCAAATAAAAATACTGGAATTCCGCACTTCATTACGTCAAGTTTGAGAATTTTATTTTAATTCGGCATTTAGCTTCTCATTGTGGTATGGGTTTAATATCACGAGGTTTTTGAACAGATATGTACAAATTCCTAAAGTTCTGTAAAATAATTTTTGTGTTTACATAATATTTAACTTCAATTTGCAGTAGTAACATGCTGATCAAATTTGAGTTAATCCATTAATTATTAATTAGAACAAGGAATTTGATTATGTTTAGTAAGCGCAAATTTAAACAACTGACAAAAACAATCTCCGATAAATCAAAAGACAGAACTGACATTTTAAAAGATATAGCTATGCTGAATTTAAATTTTCAGCAGATAAGCAATCTAATTAGCAAACTGCAAGTGCACATTGACACAACTATTAATAGCGCTGTAAATGAAATTGCAAAAGGCAAAAATATTCAAAAAAATTGTGCTTTGATTACACAAAACCGAACCTACGAAGCAAATCTCAAAAAAATGGTTCCTTATATCAATCCAACTACACAACTTTTTAATTTATTAGCTAGCGCATTTAAGGCTCTTTTGATACTTGATACTTCTAACAAATTAGAAATCGATGAGTCGCAATCAACCGCTATTCAACAAGTCCTTGCCGGCAATATTGAAATGAGAGATAAAGCTATTCCTGACTCTGATCTACAAACACTTTTGCTAAACGGAAAATTTTTACCACTCTTTGATGCCTTAACTGATTTATATCAATTTACATTGGATGCGACACTAAATTCGTTAAAAATGCTGCTCGACACTTCTCCCATTGTTCTTGATAAAGATAAAAGTCGTCAAAATATAGTTGAGCTTATTAATGTAGCAAACAAAATTGAAGCAAGAGCAAAAGAGAAAGGAATAGATCTAAAGGCAAATGAAATCGGAGAAAAAATATTAGGTCTCAAAGAATTTATGGTAGAAACAATTGCTGATGATGAGGAATTTTCCAAATTTATTAGCGAAATGAGTGAAGATACAGATGATGATGCAAAAATAATTAAAATCGCACTTAACGCTCCTGTCCCGACATTGATCAAAAAACTATTTGCATTGCTACAAGAAGCAGACAACCTTAAAAAGTTAATAGATCCATTAGTCAAACCGATCAGTGAGCTCAAACGAGAAGTGACATTAACTGCGATTGAAAAATCTGAATCGAAAAATGATGTCCATGAACTCAAAGCTGAATCAAAACCAGAAGCAAAAACAACTTCCGCTAATGTCGCAATGTTTAGCAAAAAATCAGCGTCTAAACCTGCGAAATCGGAAGGAGTATTGGAAAAACTTTCGCAAAATTTCCAAGAGCTTAGGCAAAAACTCATGTAAATGTTTATCACTTGCAATCGTTCTGCGGTTTATCCGCAGAACGGCGCATGCGATTGGCGCAAAACATCTAAGAACCCATTTTTTCCCCAGTCGGATTATCCCAAGGACCTCTTATCTGATATTGATAAGTCGCTTTCTCATGAGAAGTGGCTTTACTTACCATCGCGCTAACTACCCAAGTAGCGACTCCTGCAATGGGATTAACCGCTCCAATAGCAGCGGGTAATAAACTCGACGTCATGTGTGTGGTGACGCCCAGTTTAAGATTATAGTCTTTCGCTTTAAGTCCTATGCGTCCTGCAATATCTATAATCGCAACAGGCCCTTCAAAACGCATATCATCGGTAAAAGCATTGCCATTTTGCAGTTTAAAACTACCCTCCATAGAATCAAAACTGTAGCCATTTTCAAATAAATCACTAAAATCCAAACTTAAACGCCGCGGTATGGTTTGAAAATTTAATATACTTAACATACGCCCCAAACCCATCTTGGCTTCCGTTGAGCCACTCAAGTGAACCACTCTGCCATGACCTAAAAGAAATGATAAATTACCTGAAATTTTATCTAAGGTGGGATCGTACGGAGCTCCAGCCCAGTTTAAATCAAAATTAGCGTTAGCTGTTGAACTCACGAGTGACGAAGTATTCACTCCCCATTGCGTTAACAAGTCACTAAACTTATCGGATGCCAATGTTCCTTTCAAGCGAGTATTATTACGTTTATTTAACATTTGCCACGAACCCGTTGCTTTCACATTGCTAAAAGGCGAAGTTAATTGCAACGACTTAATCTGCATACCCGATTGATTAGGTAAAGTTTCTAAATAAAGCTCACCGAAACGTCTCTCGTCATAGCGAACATCATTAGCAGTGATGGATAGCGCGGGTAATTTTTTTGGATCGATTTCGCTTTCACTAGATTCACTAGAAGAAACTATATAAAACCTTTGAAATTTAC
>JANWKO010000068.1 GCA_025451335.1 Gammaproteobacteria bacterium | reverse complement strand
TTGCAAAATATGGTATAACCGTTAATTCTATTTCGCCAGGTTATGTAGAAAGTAAAATGGTCATGTCAGTTCCAGATGAAATCCGAGAAAAAATCATAGCGGAAATACCCATTGGACGACTGGCTAAACCTGAAGAAATAGCTTGGGGAATTGCTTTTTTAGCCTCAGAAAGAAGCGCTTTCATTACCGGTTCAAATCTTGCCATTAATGGCGGAATTCATATGTACTAGTCTCCAAAAATATAATGATTAATTGCAAGGAGGAAATATGTCTTATAAGTTTCGCGATACAACATCAGAATATGAAGTTATAGAAAAGAAATTTAACAATAAGCTTCATCATACAATTTCAATGCCCATTATTTTAAATAACTTACCAAATCAAAATAATATTAATAATGATGAAGAACTATTAACTCATTGTGATTTGGCTACTGATTAATTGCCGCCAGTCAAAGGGACATAGACAGGACCATCAACTATCCTGCTTTTTTAGAATCTTAACTATCTGATAATTAATAGTTTTATTATCTACCTATACATTATTTAAATATATTTTGATCTAATTGAAATAAAAAGTTTAAAAAAACATCTTATTAATTTATAATTCCCAATTATTAAATCTGAGCCTTATGCACCTCAACAGATGGTAAGAACATGATAGATAAAATATTAATACATCCCGCTTTAAATAATGCACAAGATTTGCACGACATTTGCCGCCCACTTCAGCAGTTAAATATTACTTATTTTGCTCACGTGCATGTAGATAATAATGGATATTTTTCGGCGTTAACAAATAATCCCGGTTTTACAGAGCATTATTTAAACAATGAATATTACAACGCAGATATCCATATGGCAAATAATGACAAGCTGGGTAATTATGTTGTATGGGATGCAATTGAACGATTTGGAAAAAGTGAAAAAATGCATCGCGAAGCTGCTGAATTTGGTGTGCAACATACTTTTACTATTATAGAAAAATCTTCACAAGGAAAGAATTTTTATCATTTTGCTAATAATTCATCATGTAAAACAATTAATCAAATTTATCTTTGTCATCTCGATTTATTAAAGATTTTCATTATGCACTTTAATGAAAGTGTTACCCAGTCCAAAAGTTTATCTCACGCTTATAATATTTCTTTTGCCTTAGACAAAGCAGCAGGAAATTATTCAGCAAAACTGAATGATGAATTTTTTATAGATGAAATCAAACGTTTAGAATTTATGGGTAGTATTTCATTAAATAAACTAGACATTGCCACAAAAACTTTTTTAAATCTCAATCAATGGCAACATGCGAAACTTTCTAAAAGAGAATTACAATGTTTATATTATTATGCGCAAGGTAAAATTGCAAAAGAGATCGCAAAACAACTTAGCTTATCAAAACGCACTGTTGAACATTATCTAGCAACAGCAAAAAACAAGGTCGGTATCGTTTCCAAGTCTGAACTGCTGCAGAAAAACTTTGGTTAAAAACTTGTTAATTACAACTCATCAGACTATACTGAAATCTTCATATTTTTAAAGGAATAATGTATGAAACTTATCAATAATATTGGTTTTATTCTTCTTGCAGTTTACTTAATTCTAGTTGGTATCGGCGTACTAGTAAATTTTGCTATTCCAAGTATTCTGTTGGGCATTTTAGCTATATTAGCAGGCATCTTTATTCTTTTAGGTAGATAATTCGGCTCCGGATCCTACTACGAATCAGTAAGCGTTTTGAAATAGTTATTGCCAAACGCTTACTGAGATCATCAGAAAAACTGGTTTAAGACCAATAAAGAATCGCCACCGAGACCTGAGAAAAGACACTTCTTAAATTTTAAAGCGTCGTGTTTCTGACATAACTTCCTTATCCAACTCTTGTAATTTGATCGCTATTTCACAAAATTCTTTAGCTTTTAAACAATATTTAAATTTAAGATTCATCGAGGGTTCTTTGGGAATTAAATCATTCAAAACAAGAGCTAATTCATAATAGGCTAAAGAACGATGTGATAAACTTATCGAGCGATTTTTTAAATAAGACTTTAGAATCAATATTGGTTCAATGGATCTTCCCGTTCGTCTTTCTTCAGATGCAAGCTGAATAATCTTAATAGGATCTTTTAATTTTTCATCCACTGCGGTAGATTTCATTTCTAAACTGTCTTTGGCTAATTTTTCTTCAGAACTCAGCGCGATGGAATCCGTTATGTTTTCCTCAACATTTTTAGGATACATTCTATGTTGATTTGCGATTATTCTAGAAAAATAACGAATTTGTTCCAATTCACTTTTTTTAATAGCTTCATCTAAAGCTTTATAAATAATGGTTTCGGGAGCTATGGCTGTTTGGAATGAAGTTTGATCATCCGATAACTTATCTTCACTGGGCCATACATTCAAATTTATTTTTTTTGTCCCAAAAACAGCTCGTTCAATTTCATTTTCTGCTTGATCAAGAATGAATTTTCGTTTTTTTATCAAAGATAATAATGAATCTACCGGTTTCTCAATTGATTTTATTTCTTCGGTTTTGTTGCTGCGTAATTTTTTTGTTATCGCAGTTTCAGAATAAGTATTTTTTCTTTTTTTCGAATAAAGTTCATCACTGTCAGTGATTCGCAATTTTTTGGTAATGGTAACTAAAGATGCATTTTCAAATTCTTTAACTTCTGTTGTCGTTTTTCTTTTCTTCGAAGTCTCTTCTATCCCTTCAATTTCCTTTGTCTCACTCCTGTTTATCATTATATTTTCTCCTTGATTTTAATCTGTTATACAGTGGAAGAATTATGCTTACCTAGCGCAGTATCACACCACACTAATGAGCCATTCTATACGAATTTAATTTTTTTTAAAGAAGAAGTTTTTTAATCTGATAACACTTATTTTCTTAAACTATGCACTTTTTCTGTAAGGTAACCCAGGATTTGGAAATACGGATTCATTCTTTTCTTCCTTGCTTTTCCATAAATTATGCAAGGCTTTGACATTAACTGAAAGACCTCCTTTTTCCGAGATGTTTTCAAAAATTGCTATGGCGTCTTTAATTCTCAATTGATGTGCATAAAGATGTTCCAAAATCGTTTGGATATCAGTACAAATTGGTCCATACAACTTTACGTTTTGTACACCTAGTTTTTGAAATAGGTCCCTAATTAATCGTTTTAAGTCAGAGTGTTTTTTTAAAAAAAATTTTTCGTCTGATTTTTCCTTAACTTCTAAAACGTCTCTAATTGTTTTATAACCAGTAGCAGCACCTAATACAAAAGAACTTCCACCAATAAAATTTTTGCTCGATTTTTGATTGGAAGTTGTTAAAAAAAATCCACCGACCATCAATGCACATGCTGTTGCTAAATTTCCAATAGTTTTAGAAGTGCGCGCTTTTGTTTGATCTTGAATTTCTTTCTCAAGTAGACCAATTATATTTTCAATTTCTTTCAAAATTGCTTGGTTAAGACTATAGTTCTTAAAAATTTGCATACTTCTTTGCATAAAATTAACCTTTTGAGCATATTTAATTCTATTAATTGTACATTATTTGTCCATTGAATGCAAGACTTATTTTGACATCTAAGAAATTGATTATTATGAATATTTACCATTCAATTAGTGGATTCATCAGTAGGGGATAATTTCGAGTTAAACCGAAAATAAGTCTATATTTCAAAACTGCCCCCTTCAAAGCGGTTCAAATTTAGCAAAAAAATGTTCCAAAACCTCAGGAGCATAAGTTAATCGATATCCTTTATTTTTGGTTGCATTAGCTTTAACGCGTCGCATAGCATTTGCAACATAATCTAAGTGAGATTGGGTATAAACCCGTCTCGGGCTGGCAAAACGGGCGAATTCAAAATTTCTTTTCACCAAATCACCACTACCCGGATCCACACAGTTAAGATGGAAAGGAATAGCAGCTATTCTAATCCCTCCTTCAATATACACATCACAAGCCAACGCAATGCCTGGGAATTTATCTTCTGAAAGATGAGGGTAAATAGATGACACGTCAACAAACACGCCTGAACCGCCTGCAGGCTTACTTACCGTGATACCCTCTTGTTCAAGTAATTCTGCCAAATACGCCACTTGCCCGGTCCGAAATTTCAAATAAGCTTCATCCAAGCCTTCGTGTAGCCCCACAGCAATCGCTCCCAGATCACGGCGTGCTAAGCCGCCATAAGTTGGAAATCCTTCATAAAGCACGAGCAATTCTTGGCATCGACGCGCTAGGGTTTCATCTTTTAATGCAATAAAGCCTCCGATATTGACAATGGCATCTTTTTTGGCACTCATGTAACAGCCATCACCATACGAAAAAATTTCATGCGCAATGTCTTGAATAGATTTATCTTGATACCCTGGCTCACGCGTCTTAATAAAATAAGCATTTTCTGCAAATCGACAAGCATCAAAAAACACCAGCTTATTATATTTGTTTGCTAATTCGCGCACCGCTCGAATATTTGCCATTGAAACAGGTGATGAACATGCCAAATTATTTAAAATTGTAATTAAAATGAATGGGACATTTTCGTGATATCGCTCTAGTGCCGCCTGCAGTTTTGCTAAATCAAAATTTCCTTTAAAAGGTTTAGGCGTCTTAAAATCCCAAAGATCATCCACAATCAAATCTAAAGGAATAGCTTTTTGATTTTGCACATGTGCGCGTGTGGTATCAAAAAAAGTGTTACTAATCAGATGATCGCCAGGATTAACCAATAGCTCCATTAAAATATTTTCTGCTGCCCTACCCTGATGAGTAGGAATAATGTAGGGATAGGTTGTTACCTCCTGCACACTGGTTTCAAAATCTAGAAAATTTCTTGAACGCACATAAGCTTCATCACCCTTCATTAGAGCTGCCCATTGTTCATCACTCATTGCGCCCGTACCACTATCAGTCAACATATCGATATACACATCTTTTGAATCAATATAAAAAGCTGAATAAAATGCTTTTTGCAAAATTTTAATGCGTTGATCTATATTGGGTAACTGAATTTTTTCAATGACTTTAATACGAAAAGGTTCGCATAATACTTCGTTCTGATGAATATCTTTCTTTTTCATCGATTGACCGTCCATGCGCATAAACCTGAACGGTGGAATATAGAAACCGCGCAGGTCTCGAAAGGTATAATTAAATGGTAACAGTAAAATTGATTAAATTTCAATCGTCATTAAGCCATTTCTTTCTTTATCAAAAGCCCAGAAATACCAAAAAGAATCCTAAGATAAAAGTATTACTTTAATATCTGTAGAAATTTATGCATACAATCTATAGAATGACCATCTTTATAACAATTTCAAGGAGTTCTTTATGCAATTAAGAAGTGGCAAAAAACTGACAGAAGAACAAAAATCAACTCCACTTTCAAGAACCCAGTCAAAAAAGCGCAAACTCTCTTGCATAGATCCAATTAATTCTCCATCCACTTCTAAAATTCATAAAAAGTTAAGTGATGAAGAAAGCAAAGTCCTTATGGATATCGACACAAAAGAGTCAGCAGCAGAAGTTAAAGCTTCTTCTTCATCAGTAATTAGTCAATTGGTTTTTGAAGGTAAAAAAGCTAATTTGAGTTTAGCATATGATACTTTGACTGTTTATCCAGTTTTACCAGCAAAATTTAATTTTCGAAATGGAGTGGCTTTTCCATTATTTATAATGATATTTAACGCAATGAATGAATGTCGTGGTTTATCTTATGTTATGAGTGGTGACTATACAGATGATCCTCGCTTTAAAAAACTAGGAAAAATACGTTTTGTTCATAGAGATTGCGACGATCATAATCTTTATCATCAAGATAAATTCAATTTGCATGATGATCATTCACATATTAAATTTAGAAATATGCTGACTCACGCACAATTTATGGAGATCATGAACATTTTTCTCAAATATGAAATTATTTCTAAAGATGAAAAAAATCAATTTATAGAAAAATATGAAACTTGTTTTATTAATACAAGACAAGCTTTAGATGAAGCGATTTCTCAAACGAAAAACCAAACGGAAACTATTGTTAAGTTTATTAGCGAATGCAAAAAAAATGAAAATCTAGCTGATTTACATGATTATTTACTTTCACCAAAATTTAACGAGCTAAGGAAATCGCCGGAAAAAATGTTTCACGGCACAGATGAAAAAGGCCAAGTCATCGAAACCAGTCATTCCTGGGCAATCATTGAAAAAGCAATTTCTTTACAAATGTCTCTAAATATAGAAAAAAATTCCCGATTTACTCCTGAACTGGCCAAGACTCAATCTAGACAACTTTCAACTTCCCATCCTTTTATAAAGGTTAGACATATAACAGAACCAGGCAAAGAAACAGATCCTATTAGTCCAACTTTTAAAGCCTTCAAAAAAGGAGATGGTAAAGAATTAGAAGAACGATATGAAAGTCATTTTCATAAAAAATATATCTAAATTAAACCTGAGAAGAAGCAAATATTGGACAAAAATGAGAGTCCGCTTTTCAGAATAATGCATTGAATGATCAATTTTTTTCCATTTTTAGAGACAACATTTAATACTTAATTATTCCTTAAGGAAATATTTTTAAAATAAAAAAATAACCTCCTAGGAATATAACAATGATAACCAAAGGAACGGCTCAAGATAGTAAATCATCAGGAGAAATTTTTTCAAAAGATATTCCATTTGAAATTTTCACAGCAGCTGAAATAAATACCATGAAAGAACAAATTTCAGATTCTGAAATTGTTCAAGCAATCGATTATATTACCAGTCGAATCAACCAAGGGATGCACAATAAAACGATAGGCTGGTATAAACAACTCGAAAACACCGTCAATGAAATTCAGGAAACAAAAGGAAGATCACGAACATTGAATGAAATCATTGTTGGTGCGAAAACGTATTTGACAGCAGCGAATCGTTTACAAGCACCAAAAGATGGAAGACAGCTGCATTATGGAAAAGATAAATCCAAATATGTAAATGTAAATGAAGCTTTTTGGCATGATTGCATAGGATCAATTTATTATTCATTCATCGCAAATCTTGCTGAAACCTATGAGCAAAAAAATCCACATCATCGTAACAAGACAGTCGACATTTACATTCTAACAAAAATAAGAAAAAAATTGTCAGCTTGTTTAAATACAGAAGAAACAAAAAGAATTGACGCTAAAATAATAACAGTGATTAAACTAATCTGTTCGACTTATAGATTATCTTCTTCAATTATATTAAAAATGAGTGATATTGAAAAACATGAAGCAGAAAGCCAACTTCTCGAATTGGAAAAAAAACATCAGACTGTTTCTCAATTACAACAATTGCTTGAATCAACCACTAATGCGACGCGCTCTATCCATATACGGCCCATTATTTTGATACAATTTCTGCAATCATTAGATTATTTAAAGAAAATCATTGCAGCACATAATAGAAACCATCCCGCATTAAAAATAATTAACGAAAAGCGTCAAGAAATGATTGCTATTATAATTTTTCAAGAAAGATTATTACAAAACTTTGGCTACGATGATTTCATTGAAGCACTACATATGGTTATCGGTAATTTTTATACTAGCGTTTTTAACAAAATCAATTTAACACCTGCGAAAACGCCATCAATGGAAGAAAAAGCTTTGGATGCTATTAATACTCGTTTAACCAACGCTTACCTTTCCGTTTTACCAACGCAATGCTTTTTTGATTTTGAAAAAGCACAATTCATTCAAATCATGCAATTTGAAGGCGATGACGCCGATATTCCAAAACCCATTTCTTATAAAGACATGAGCAATTGGCGAAAAAATTATATCAAATCTGAAAAAAAGGAATTAATGCTGGAATACAAAGCACCGAGTTCACCTGCCAACACTTGTGAAAACCAAGACGATTTGCTTAATACAACATTAATTCCTATTGTTAAAAAATTTGAACCGGTAGAGGTCCTAGTCCCTCACGTCATTCTATCCAGTCTTTACCATCTTCAAGAAAATAACAAATATCTCGATGATAGCAACGTTTTCAAGTTTTTTATTCTAGGTGAAAAAGACCGAGAAATTATTTATAAAAAACTGACTCAGTATAAAATTGAGTACAAAGAAAAGATTGATTTACTTATCGATCAAACTGACCGCAGAGCAACACATCATGAATTATTTGGATCTACTACAAAAACGAGCACTCCAATATCTTTTTTCCGTGGACGAAAAATCAAAGATTTTTCAATTGAAACAATTATCAATTTTACTGCATTAGTTTCTGGAATTTCTATTTTCAGTGATTTAAATCAAGAAATTCAAGCTGCCACTGAATTAATGAAACAATCGGATGATGAAAATGCTTTCATTTTTATGAAATATATCAATTTTATGTCGGTATTAAGTTTCGAATTTCAGGAATATATACACAATATAAAAAGTTACTGGAGTGATTATATTGCGTCAACAAAATTTGCTTCATTTGAACATCAAGAAGAAATCATATTGAGAGATTTGATTAAATCAATAGAAAGTGTCGAAAAATCTTGCCACATGGATCTTCCACCTATTACAGTGCGAAAAATTCAAATTATATGACACGATAATTGCCAACTGCTTTTGAATCCATTTCTAACAATAACTTATCTTGCCCTTTTTCAATAGATTTCTTTCTACGTAAGCAGGAATCAAAAAATCCGACTTTGTACCACTTATTTTGTTTTCCATTAGGAACATCCTCTGGTTTATGAAACTCATCTCGGACATGACCATATCCAGAGAAAATACTATCAAGAAGCAAGGATTCTAAAACCAATAATATCGCCATAGAAGTACGATTGGTCGATTCTCCAGTTATAGTATACATAGTCATTGAATACAAAAACGCAAAGGCCAAAGAACAAACACGAACTTGGTTAGGAAAATTTGATATGCCAAGATGCTGCTTATCCATAGGAAGTGCGGTGGAATTAACGATTTTATAATAAGCAATAGCCATCCAAGCCAGGTCAAATAACACACTAAACCAATGTTGCTGCCACATTTCTCGAACGTTAAAAATCTCCAAAGCAATGGTTAGTTCAAATCCAATTTTAATAGCTTTAATCAAAAGAGCGACGATATTTTTCTCTTGAGAATTAGCTAAAGACGCAAAAATATTTAAAAAATGACTGTTAGGTTTATTAATATCAAATAACTCATAAAAAGATTGATAAGAATTCAAAACATGTCTCAATTGCTGATCATTTAGATCGGCAAATTGTGCTACTTTTGGTGCATAAGTGCCTTTTTCAGATAAGTGCGCGATAACGACATGTGCATTTTGCATCATGGCTATATCATTCGTACTGTCACCATTCGCAACAACAAAATAGCCTTTATCTCTCAAGAAATTAGTTAAAAGCCCTTTTCCCTCCGTACTCATTTCAGAAAAAATGATAACAGGCCGTTTAGTTCTTGGTAGTTGTAATAATTTTTCATAAAAAGATAAGATTTCAAGATTAATACCTTTTAAAATGATCGTAGAATCAGATTCATGTTCCTTCTTCATTTCCATTTCAACAGAGGAATAAAAAGTCTCTTCTTTTTTAACATTTTCTTCGACAGAATTAGTGGAGATAATAGTGATTTGCTTAGTATTATCAGGACATAACACCCTAGCAATATTTTGCGATGCTTCTGCCGTATCACCAGTTGCGATAAATACAGGGATATTAACTTCATTACATCTTGAGATAAATTTTTCTGCGTCTTTTTTTACTGGATTATTCACTAAAAACGTACAGTAATGAACAAAACCTCTAAGCAAGTTCTTGTTGTTAATAAGATATTTATCAATTTCAAACTTATTATCCGCATCAAAATAATCTTTTAATTTCGAATAGTCTGAATCGTCTACTTTAACTCTAGCTATACACCAATCTCTGGATAACACCCCTTTTCTGATGGCCATTGCATAATAATCTTTGAATAATGGCATTTCCTGAAAAGCATTTTTTGGTATACCGCAAAAAACTAGAAATTTTTCATTCGAGTCATTTACCAGAGTTAATCTACCGCCAAAGTTTCGAAATAATCCTAGATGATAGGTTTCAATGACTTTTTGTTTTTCTTCAATTGAATATGTTTTTCGAAAACGATTGTTCCCTAAAATATCAATTTTTAAATTGTCTTTTTTGGTAAGCAAATCTTCAAAATAATGCAAAATTGCAAATTCTTCAGGTTCTAATTCAGCATTGCTATTTGTAAAAGCAGAAATAAAAACTTCATAAAAACTTTCGTATTGATTTCTAGATAAGGATACAGGTTTTTTATCTTCATTGATCAATGGTTGACTTTCTCTTTGTTTATCGTCAGCAGTCCAGACATCTAAAACATCCATTTTTGATGTTGTTAGTGTTCCCGTTTTATCAGAAACGATTGCCACACCTTGCGGATATTTATCCGAATAATAGCCACTAGCCGCATTACAAAAATCCACTAATCGTAACGCATCAATCGTCTTCATGGGAAAATCTAATAAATTCTTATTAATATCTTCTTTCAATAATTTGTTATTTACACATTCGCGCAAAAAAGTTTCTGAAAACTGAATGAGCATTTGATACAAATTAAATAACAAGCGCACCGAATTTTCCGGAAATTCTGTTAAATTTGGATACAGCATACCAGCTGTAATCAAGGAAAGTCCTATTGAATACAAGACATTTTTACGCTTATGCCCAGCGATAATTTGATCAATAATCGATTTTTTCTCAAAATTACTTGTCAACGTACGTTCGGTTTCTTCTTTAATATGCACTAAAAAATTAGTATCACCTTTTAATTTGGTTCCAACTAAAACACCATGTTGTCTCCCAGAGTGAATTTCATGCAAATCAACTTTTTTATATGGGCTAGATAGAAAATGACTGGTTTTTTGTTCAATCCAAATATCTTCACCGTTATGTGCTTTGAGATTGACACTGAATTTTTTTGATTCAAGCTGCTTGATTAATCGCCCAGAAGAATCCAATTTATATGCAACTATTTCACCTGAAACTGGCATGGAAGGAAAATATTTCTCATCGCAAAAAACTAATTCGCCATTACGTAATTGATATCTTGGTTTATAATAATCCTCCCCGATTCCGTTATCGGTAAACTTCAATAATCTTTCCATCGCAGTGTTGAACTCATAATCATTTTGAATTTTTTCAAATTGAGAATTAATTTTTTTTATAATTGGCGGACCAATATCAGCCAATAAGGCAGGAAAATTGCGAAACTGCACCACCGCTTTATCAGCATATAAAATATTATGTGAAATTAGCGCGGCTTGAAATGATCGAGACAGTGTCGCCATTTCTTCTATCAAAAAATAATTGACAAGAAAATAAGCGTTAGAAACAGATGTTAAGCCACTAGAAAAAAGTGCAGTATCGGATCGTTGTGACCCTTTTTTATATTGATATTTAATAACGAGTTCTTGAATTTTTTTTACTAATATTGAAAGACTACCGGGTATAATCAAACCACTCATACCCAAACTGGCGATGAGCGAATAATTATTAGAAAAATATTCTTTAGTTATAATTCGACTGCCTCTATATACTGAAGAATAAAGATTCCAAATTGATAACACATCGCATGCCACAGTTGCTGAAAAAAGTGGGTCTGATTTAAATCGATGCTCAGTAATTCGATGCGCGCCAGCCCCAAGCAACAGAATTGCCGTCCCTAGATAAAATTTATAGATATAAGCTGATTCATCATTTCCTTTTAAACGGGAACTCATTTGATTGGTGACCAGTTCACCTACCAAAATTGCTAATCCTGAACTCAAAATAGGTCTGGCATATTTTTCAAAATCCCGTAAATCCATTTGATCGAAGGAAAAGGTCATTAACAATGCATTGTAAATATCATGTGTGACTTGCTTAAAAAAGGAATTAATACGACGTGCTTTGTCTTTTATGTAATAGGTTCTATCAGGTATTTTATTTTGAATATCTCGGAATGTAATATGTTTTTTAAATTCATCATGAACAACGATATCACTTCTTCCTTCCATGGATTTCTCCTTTTGATATTACATTAATCCTAAATTAACTGATAAAACTTAAGGCTGTATTAAGGATCTATTTAAGAATAATTTTTGCTCTGTGCACGACAATAAATGGATAGGAAGCTAGATGGTAAGATTTGATCTTAAGGAGAAGTCTCTAAATCACCGATAGGTTCTTCTTTCTGACGCTCTTGTGCTAACAAAATATACATGGCTGGAACAACAAATAAAGTGAATAATGTACCGATGGAGATACCGGAAGCAATGACTAATCCGATTTGGAAGCGGCTGGCAGCACCCGCTCCTGTCGCGAGCAATAAAGGTATCACCCCCAAGACCATTGCTGCTGTCGTCATTAAAATGGGGCGTAAACGAATTGAAGCTGCCATTTCGATGGCTTCGCGTTTGGATTTACCTTCTCGTTGTAATTCGTTAGCAAACTGGACAATCAAAATGCCATGTTTACTAATCAAACCAATCAATGTTATCAAACCTACTTCGGTATAAATATTTAAATTTGCTCCACGAATTCCTAAGCTTATAAAAATCAAAGCGCCACAAATCGACATAGGTACACTAATTAATACAATAAAAGGATCACGAAAACTTTCAAATAAAGCAGCTAAAGAAAGCAAAATAATGATAATGGCAAAGAAAAATGTTGCAACTAATGCAGCGGATTCTTGAATATATTGACGTGATTGGCCTGCATAATCAAGACTATACCCTTCAGGCATGACTTCTTTTGCCATTTGTTGTAATTCAGTTAAGGCTTTTCCTAATGTAACCCCTGGAAATGCGATCGCGGAAAGCATGGCTGAATTGACTTGCTGAAAATGATTTAAAGATTCAGGTACGACAGAATGTTTTACATCAACGATTGTAGATAGAGGAACCGCTGTTCCGTCTGTGGATGTAATGTAATAATTTTTTAATTGGTCAGCGCTAAGTCGTTCTGAACGCATCATTTGTGGAATGACTTGATAAGAACGTCCTGCATAATTGAAGTAGTTAATATAATTTTGGCTTAAAGCAGAAGATAAAATAGTCCCGATTTGTTGCATATTTAATCCTAATTCTGTTGCTTTATCGCGATTTATTATTACATTAGCTTGAGCCTTATCGATTTTTAAGTCTGTATCCATAAAATAAAACAACTTACTTGCGCGCACCTTAGCCATAAATGCTTGATTGACCTCATTTAAGCGATCAAATGAATCTGTTGTTTTAATCACAAATTGTATAGGAAGACCGCTAGCTCCCGGCAGTGGTGGAAGCTGAAATACCGCAACAAATGCTCCAGCAACATCTAAAGCAAGTTGTTGTATCTTTGGTTGTAGTTCATTCGACGTTATACTACGTTGATCCCAAGGCTTTAGTAACATCCCCGCGAAACTTGTGTTAATACCATTAATGCCATCAAATTGAAATACCAACTCTGTTTCTTTAAATTTTCTATAAATATCGGCGACCTGACTTGAAAAAAGATGTGTCTGTTGTATCGTTGCATTAGGCGCCGTCGTGACTTGCGCAAGAATAATTCCCTGGTCTTCCATAGGAGCTAATTCTTTATCTGAAGTAATAAATAAAACATAGATACAAGCAAAAATGAGGACTGCAAATACTAATATAACCGATATGTAATTCAATGATTTACTTAAAGTTCTTTGGTAACGATTATGTAAATTATCAAAAAAACGATCAATAGAAGAAACCAGTTTACCGCTTCCATCTTTGGAAACTTTGAGTAGTCTAGAACACATCACCGGCGAAAGTGTTAATGCTACTATAGCAGATACTGCCACGGAACCCGCCAAGGTAAAGGCAAATTCTGAAAACAATGCTCCGGTTAATCCTTTCATAAAGCCTATAGGTAAATAAACAGCAATTAAAACGACAGAAATTGCAATGATTGGATTAGCTAATTCACGTGCACCTTGAATAGCGGCTTGTAATTTTGGAACACCTTCTTCCATGTGCCTATGTATATTTTCGACTACAATAATAGCATCATCGACGACTAGGCCTATCGCTAAAACGAGAGCTAATAATGTTAATAAATTAATAGAATAACCCAACACATACATGATAAAAAAAGTACCGATCAAAGATAATGGAATGGCAATGACTGGAATAAAGACAGAGCGAATCGATCCCAAAAATAAAAAAATTACCACTGTCACAATAATCATGGCTTCGAGTAATGAGCGTACGACTTCATTAATTGAGCTACTAATAAATTCCGTCGAATCATAAGTTACTTTTGCATTTAATCCTTCAGGCAAGTCTCTAACAATGGTGGGGTAGATTTTTTTGATTTCATTAATAACATTTAAAATATTTGCTGTTGGAGTAACTTGTATACCCATGTAAACAGCTTCTTTTCCGTTGAAACTGACATTGCTATCATAACTTGTTGCCCCTAATGAAACAGCAGCAATATCTCGCAAACGAATAATTGCGCCATTTTGCGATTTTATTACCATATTTTTAAATTCTTCAACCTTAGTCAGCCCTGTATCCGATGAAACATCAACTGTGAACATTTGTCCATCCGTTCGCCCAGCCGCTGTCGTGACATCATTAGTTGCTAAAGCATTAGCGACATCCGCTGAGGTTAAGCCAAATCCAGCCAATTTTTGTGGATCCAACCATATTCTCATCGCAAATTGGCGACTACCTAAAATTTCAGCGACCTGTACTCCATCAATGGCTTGAAATTTAGGTTGAACAACACGAATAAGGTAATCCGTAATTTGATTAGATGGGAGAATTTTACTATAGAAACTTAAATACATTGCATCTATGGTCTGTCCGACTGATACCGTGATTGCTGGAATTTGAGCATTTTTAGGTAATTGATTAAGAACGGCATTGATTTTACTGTTAATGTCAGCGAGTGCTTTGTTGGAATCATAATTTAATTGTAAATATACTTGTATGGTACTTGCACTTTGAACACTTCTGGAAGCCATGTAATCAATACCATTCGCTTGAGCTATCGCTTGTTCTAAAGGGGTCGTAATAAATCCTGCTACAGTTGCAGGATCCGCACCTATATAATAAGTTGTGACGGTAATAACCGCATTTTGTGTAAAAGGATATTGGCGAATGGAAAGCGTAAGCATCGAACGTATGCCAAATACCAAAATCAATAGACTGATCACAGTAGCCAGGACAGGACGCTTTATAAAAAGATCAGTAATATACATTCAGTATTCTATGCCTTGATTACATGTTCGTTTGAAACAATAGGAGCAGGATTATTACTTGGAGTGACTGCATTATTAATCTTTACCTGAACACCATTTCGCAGTTTAAATTGCCCGCTCGTAACAACCATGTCACCCTGATTTAATCCTTTCAGAATTGCAATTTGATCACCTCTTGTTTTGCCGGTGACAACAAACACTTGATGCGCAATTAAAATTGGTTTTCCTTTTTGATCCGTCCCATTCTTTTTAATGATAAATATAACGTCACCATATGGATTAAAAGCCACTGCTGTTTGAGGTAAAGTAATATATTTTTCTGGTTGACCAACTGTCACTTCCGCTGTAGCAAACATGCCAGGAATAAGTTTGAATTCAGGATTCGAGACTGTTGCTTCCACTTGCACATTACGAGTTGATGTATCTAATGATGGATCGATGGTAGTAATTTTTCCTGTAAATACCTGATTGGGAAATGAATCAGTTGTAATTTTGACTGACTGACCTACTGTTAAGCGCGGCAATTCTTGTTGGGGCACATAAAAATCAACATAAATTGGATCAAATGTTTGTAAGCTTGTGATTTTATCACCTGTATTAAGATATTGACCAGGATTAATGAGACAAATTCCTAGACGTCCGTCGAAAGGGGCGCGTATTGTCTTTTTATCAACTGTTGCGGCTTGTTCTGTAATTTGAGCAAGTATATTACTGAGATTTTGCGCATCGGAATCTAATGTTTGTTTACTAATCGCATTAATAGCAAATTGTTTTTTATCACGTTCATAAGTAATTCGTGCTAATTCAGCATTGGCTTGTAATGCCTTTAGAGCGCCGATTTCTGTATCAGCGTTCAATTGTACGAGAATATCACCTGCTTTCACCGTGGCACCTGGTGTGAAATAAATTTTTGTTACCATACCAGCCAATTCAGTCGTTACATACACGCCACGAATAGCACGAACACTTCCAGAGGCTTTTATTTGCGGTTGCCAAAAAGAATAGTTTGCGTTCATAGCAGAAACTGTTTCGACTTCTTTAAGCCCTGCTATAATTTTTTGAATGATAAAATGCTTTAGATATTTTGCTAAAAAAATACTTCCAAATAAAAGCCCGAAGCAAATTAACATAACGATCATGTATTTCATTAACTTGCTTTTTGGTTGTTTTGTTTCTTCCATGTTTTAAGTCTTCATCCCTTAAACATTAAGTTAAAATTTTATCAATTTAAACTTTATAAGTCGATACAATTCAACATTTCGCATTGAAACCTTAAGTTAATGAACAAGGCCGATTCCACCAACCTCCTCCCATTGCTTGAAATAAGCCTGCTGTATCATTATATCGAGCCGCTTGGGCTTGAATTCTGTTTATAACGGCTTGTTGATACTGGCGCTGTGCATTCAATAATAAAAGATAATTAGAAGCACCTAATTTGTATTGTTGTTGTGTTAATTTTAGGGATTTTTTTGCCGCTATTTCAGCATTCTTTTGTGCTTGCAATTCTTTCGCGTCAAATTCTAAGACTCGTATAAAATCTGCAACATTTTGAAACGCTTGCAATATGGTTTGTTTATATTGAGCGCAAGCTTGGTAATAAGCATCAATTGCCGCGCGTCGTTTGGCACGTAATGCGCCGGCATTAAAAATCGGTTGCGCCAAATTCCCGCCAATAAGCCATACCTTAGAAGGTTGCGTGAATAACGTAGGAATCAATAAACTTTCGAAGCCATAATTACCTCCAATCGTTATTTGCGGATATAAATTAGCTGTTGCAATACCGATTTTAGCGCTAGCTGCATGAAGTAAAGCTTCTGAAGCTTGTATATCGGGTCTTGGACGAACCAGCCGGGAAGGAATACTAATAGGTAAATCCGACGGCAAAGTTAGTTTATCTAAATCGATAGTAGGAATTAACTTTTCATCAGGAAGAGAGCCAATTAAAGCAGATAAGGCATGCAAATTCTTGAATAAATTCTGTTGCAAAGGAGGCAAAGTAGCTTTTGTTTGCGCTAATTGTGTTTCTTGCGTCAAGACATCTGCTTTCGATGCACCTCCCAATTTAAATTGTTGTTCCACAATTTTAAGCTGCTCGGCCTGTGCGTGAATTAATGCATTGGTCGCTGCAATCTGTGCTTTAAATGAAGCAACAGAAATAGCAGTTGTGACTATGTTGGCAGTCAATGTTAAATATGCACCTTCCAATTCAAACTGTTGATAATTCACTTGGGCGCACAAATCTTCTAAGGCACGTCTTTGTCCTCCAAAAATATCCAAAGCATAAGTGCTACTCACTGATACATTGTATAAATTAAACAAAGTTGTTGGAGCGGCGATGCCACTCAGAGACTTTGATAATCCTAAAGCCGAAAATGAATACTGTTGTCGCTCCGCAAATAAACTACCCGATATATTGGGAATCATCGTTGAAGCAAATTGAGCATAAAAAACTTCTTGAGCTTCGCGTAATGTTGCTTTCGCAGCCGCTAAATTGGGACTATGTTCTATGCCAATTACTATTAATTTGTTGATTTCAGGAGAATGAAATAACTTCCACCAATTTCCTGGAATGTCGCGACAAGTTTGAAAATGCTGTGCTGCACCGGCTTTTCCTGATGCCGGGGAACTGACTGTCTTCGTAGGCTGGGTGTCGCTGGTATAATTCTTAGGGCACGGTCCTCTTGGGGTTCGAAAATCTGGACCTACCATCAAACATCCGCCCAACAGTGTGGCTAACAAAAAGATACTGATGCTACGGACCACTGAGTAAGGCATGGAGCAATCCTTGCGAATTTTCCTATTTAAATATGTTACCTGAACTCTTTAACTCATTAAATATATTCTTTAAATTTTGTTTAAAAAATCTGCCAAGGCAGCAATCCGCTTTTTGCGCTGTAAATTCATTAAATATCGATTTCTGCTCATTCTTACAGTCTCTACTATAGGAAACCATCAGGTATCAACATGATTAATTTTGTTAATTTTCAATATCTTACACACTTAAGATTATGTTAATATTTTTTCTGTATATTATATGAACACCGCTAGTCCTTAGAACTTTATTAGAGATCAATATGCAAAGACTTAAAGAGAAACTAAAAGACTGTTTTACAAATACAATGAATGGGTTTAGCAAAACCGATATACCTGGCAAGATTTCTTGCTCATATACATTCAGCGAACCATTTCATTCTGTCTATGGCGATGATCAAAAAAAACATATAGAAGAAGCTGAGAAAGAAGCATTGAAATTTGAAAATTTAGGAATTGAAGTTACTCCAAACATTATTCATAGAAGATACCGCGTTTGGAATATATTCCATTTGCCTAATTTTGCTTTTAGAACAATGCGCTCTGGTTATTATCATGTTATTGATACAGCGGTACGGACTAGTTGTCACGATGTGAAATATTATAGCTGTTGTTGCGGTCATGCTACATGTTGTTATTGTTGCAGCGTTCCAGATACCATGCGCTCAGAATCGTCTTCATGGTTAGCAAAAATTATGAAATCCGGCGTAGTTTTTGGAGCGCCAGCTGCATATAAAATTTTAACTGTTACGGCATTTAGTCCTCAAGGCATAGGTGCAGCGGCGGTAGTCAGCGTACCTATGATTGGATTTTATGTTGCAGAAAGCGCCAGCGTAGCTCTATCAAATACGGTAGGAAAACTTATAGATTATTGTATATTAGATAAAATTGATGCGTGCTGCTCCAGTGAGCAAAAATTCGATTATTATGATACAATCAACAAAATAAAATTGACTCCACAAGAAGCAGAACTTCGACTCGAAGAAGCAAAAAAAGATCCCCAAAGTCGTCTAGGCAAAAGAATGATACCACGTAGTCATTCACATGCCGAAATACACCGTAAGTTGAGCGAACCTGGGTCTTCAGTAACTGAAGCACCTAAACCCAAACATCGTGAACGAAAATTTAATCGATCGCAATCTGAAGTAACTTTGGCTCAAATGACAAGAGAAACAGAACAAAAACAAAGTCCAAGAACCGCTGCTCAAACTGAACTTGCTATTAATATTCCAGGTTATATACCAGAAAAAGTTAAAGTCAAAATTGAACGAGTTGAGGAAGAATCCGATCAAGCTGCTGCTAAGTCGAGGTCGGCTTCTCGCAGCACTATCTAACATACTTTCATAAATGAAACGGGTTGAAATTGTGTTAGAATCTTTTTCCAATTAAAAAAAGCTAAGAAGTCGTTACAGATTATTGGGATCAAGTTCCAAATTTAAGCTTAAAGGATTAAAACCATGCAAAAGATTTGCTTAGCACTTTGTTCTACTACACTTGCCGCACTGTCATTTAGTAATATCGTTCACGCTGCTGCTTATCAATTTTATGAATTAGGCACACCCATATTAGCGACTGCTGCAGTCGGTCAAGCAGCTGTTGCCAACGATGCTTCCACTTCTTATTTTAATCCTGCAGGCATGGCATTATTGCCTTCGACACAATTTATGATTGGGTCAGAAATCATAGTTCCAAAAATAAATTTCGCCAAAAATCATATGAACACCATTTCCGGAGATAACGGCGGCAATGCAGGATCTCTTACACCTGGTGTTGGCATGTATTATGTTTATAATTTTTCGCCTTGTTTTAAATTCGGCATCAGCTTGACTTCGCCATATGGTGGCGCGCTCAATTACAACGATGGTTGGGCAGGTCGATTTATCGTACAAGATTTATTGTTTTATACGTTAAATCTTAATCCAGCTATAGCTTACAAAATTAATAATTGGGCCGCGCTTGGTGCAGGTTTTTCCGTCGAATATTGTAATATTCATCAAACTGTTGCCCTTCCCTTAAAAAATTCTGTTGATGGTCAAGCGAATGTAAAAGTTGATAATTTTGCCCCCGGTTTTAATGTTGGATTGATGTTAACACCCGGTCAAAATACCAAGTTAGGACTCGCTTATCGTTCACGCATCACACATCATTTAAAAGGCGAAACAACTTTTTTGCGAATTCCATTTACACCAGTGACACAATCGAAAATTATTATGCCGCAAAATGTCATTATGAGTCTCGCGCAAGATCTTACTTGCAAATTCACAGTTTTAGGTGAGGCAGGCTGGTCAAATTGGTCAGCGATGCAAAATGATATTTTAACTATCAGTGGTTTCACAGCAACCACAGTATTGGATTGGCATGATACCTATCGAGTAGGTTTAGGTGGACAATATAAATTAACCCCAAAAGTATTACTTCAATCCGGCGTTTCCTACGATTCTTCTCCAACTGGTGCTTCGCATCGCGTACCTGATTTGCCCATGGATAGACAAATCCGGGCAGGTGCCGGTTTTATTTATTCTGTTTTCAAAGCAGCCAAATTAGGTTTTTCATATGAATATATTAATTATGGCAAAGCAAAAATTGATAACCTTTCCTCGAATGGGACTTTAGCTGGTTCTTATTCAAGAAATTATGCCGGCGTTGTGCAAGCCAGTATTAATGTTGATGTTTAAATTCGGCAGTTGAACCTTACTGCGAAAAGATTCAACCGACAAATTTAAATAAAAGGTATACGATACACAATTATCTGCAGAAATGCTGAAATCATTAACTCATAAAAAGTTCTGGTCGATATTCGAAATGCATGGTGTCATAAGTTTCCCAACGCCCTCCCCAATAAAAACCTTCTTTTTCGAAAATATTTACGATTTTCATGGGAATTCGATTGTGGAAATCACTTTTAGAAATTCTACGTTTGTGTTTAAGCCAATCCCATAGCCAATAATCTCCATAGGAAGAATTGATATCAACCGCAATACCAAAACTATGCGCACTTAAATATTTTTCACCTTTTACATTACGCCAATAAAAACAACCTGCCGGTCTGGCTAAATATTTATGATAAGAAGGTGGTAATTTTTCTAACTCAGCAGAAATGCGGCGCAATTTTTTATCGACGCCATTAACTGTAGTGACACGCAGGGGATATTTCGTTCCAAAAACTTTTGGCATCCAATAAATGGTAACTAATTTTTTCTTTACCTCATTGGCAGAATTACCGTACATTTTTCTAAAAAACGGTTCATAGGCATCTCTTTCCACATCTCGTTTAGAAATACTACCTGTTTTGGTATCAAATCGGTATATGATTCTTGCTAAGAGAGTAAATACAGGAAAGGAACTTCGCACTTGAGTCAGTGAACCATCCTTCCAAGCAATATAACTGGAAGAGACTTCATGAATAGAATCCGGATAAGCCAATTCTAAGCGTTTTAACACATCGACATTTTCTGCGTATGCATTAATAGAGATGATACAGAAGACAAACATTAGTATGAATTTAAAACTAAATCGAATTTTGCTCATACTTAGAATCCTTTCTAAATCTAACCTATTAGATTCTTATATCATAAATACAAGTTTTAACCCAAGAATTAATACCAGGAATATGATTTGTTTGGTTGTTTAGTATACAAAAATGACTTTACCCTGACATTTGTTATCACAACACTTGCCAAGCATGAAAATTTTATATAAAAGGAAGCATAATTTTAAGGAGTGAAAGCGAATGATATTAAGAAAACGCCCTACGGAAAGAACAAATCAATTCATTAAAGATTCAAGCACTCTTATTAATAAAAAATTATTCACCCCTAACCAGCAATTATTTAAAATCAACGAAGAAAAACCACCATTTATTCATTATATTGATTTTGAAACGAAAAAAATTAAATTTATTAGAGAACTCTCCTTTTCCAAATTATCCCCTATTGATGCATTCAATGATCTTCTGCATAGAAAAAATCTTTTTAAGAGAACAATATTGAAATACTCAAATGGGAAGACAAAAAAAACCGATCAATATAAATTAACTCTTAATTGGCCACATCGTGATGGCGTACGTAATATAACATTTGCATTATCTTATTCTGATGCAAATACTAATGGTGTCATAGAATGTTATGATGAAGAAAAATTTCTCACCCTGACATTAACCCCTAAAAATGAGATCAACGTTGAACGTAGCAAATCACATGAAATGCTTTGGAATGAAAGCGATATTCAATCCATAATTGACACTTTTAAGGAAATTCTTAGTGTAAAAAAAATTAATTATCATTATAAGAAAACGATTAGCGAGCAAAAAGAAATTGTTAAAAATGAAACACAAAAACTTAAACCTGAGCAAGTGAAACATTATTTTTCTGATCAATATACGTATTCACAAATCACTTATCGATTACAACAATCTTTTTTAATCAATGCTCAAGATAATTCGAATCAATTTTCTTTTAAAATGGATTGGCAAGATGACAAAAATCAGCACTATCCTCTAAATGTTATCTTATCCAAAGCGAATAAATTTCAGTCCTGGGTTTTCACTGAGACAGCATTTTTAAATTATTTTTATCCCAAATATAATTTTCAACAGCAATTTTATTATAATTTATCGATCAAAGAATTAAATAATAACGAAATTTTAAATTTAAAATTCACTACAGATTGTCAATTCGGTGAGCTATATAAGGTTCATAAAGGCACGTTTGATTATAAACACGGAGGCTCATTATCAGGAAATGAGGTTTTAAAAATTTATCATTTTTTTGATGAAATTATTCCGTTAAAACAAACTGTATTATGTGATGCTTCAAAACTACCAACCAGCGAGCATTCAACAAAATTATATTTACGTTTGTTTTTACCCATTATTTACGGCAAAACTTGGTATGAAAATAAAATACCTGGTCTTAGACTTTTGGAAGGGAAAAATTTAAAAGATACAGATAATGAAGATATTACACAAAATAGCGCGGAAAGAACCAAAGCTTTAAAAGAATTACAAACATTAACATTAAAAAAATGGTATTCAATCCTTCCTGCTGAAAAACAAAGAATTTTACTGAAATTGTTTGCTAAATATTTATGTGAAGATAGAGTTTCAACACGTAAATTATCGACAGCAAAAGAAAAGTTATTGGATTGCTCTTATTCACTAAAAGACTTACTTACAAAAATCTATGATAAATCAAAGACGGGCGAAAGCCCTTCGGAAGATTTAATCAATTTTAATTCGCTATTAAACAGTAGAAAATTAGACCCGCAAAGTACTGAATTATTAGACAATGGTTTTTATTGGATCAAAAAGCGAGAAGATGAAGCTAATGAGATAAAATCAGAAAAGCAACTGAGAATTTGAAGGGAAAATCCATGAAAAGATCAGTTTTTTTTATTTCAGATGGAACAGGTATTACAGCTGAAACATTGGGCCATAGTCTTTTGACTCAATTTGATAAAGTACAATTCGAAGCTATCACCATTCCTTATATCGATACACTAGAAAAAGCAAAATCGACAGTTGCGAAAATTAATTCTTGTGCTAAAAAAGAAGGACAAAGACCAATTATATTTTCAACCTTGGTCAATCCCAAAATTCGCTCATTAGTTGAAAAAAGTCATGGCCTATTTCTTGATTTCTTTAAGACGTTTTTGGTTTCACTCGAAAAAGAATTAAATATAGCCCCTACTCCACATGTAGGTCGCATGCATGGTTTAGTCGATTATAAATCCTACATGATGCGTATCGAAGCAGTGAATTATGCACTCAGTCACGATGATGGATTGCGACCACAAAATTATGATCAGTCTGATTTAATTTTAGTAGGTGTTTCACGTTGTGGTAAGACACCTACCTGTCTTTATTTAGCATTACAATTCGGATTATTTGCAGCAAATTATCCCTTTACAGAAGATGACATCAATAATGCAAATTTACCTACTGGATTACTTCCTTATAAATCCAAATTATTTGGCTTAAGCATCGATCCCAAACGCTTGCATTTAATTCGCCAAGAACGCAGACCAAACAGTCGTTATTCTTCATTGGAACAATGCCAGCTTGAAGTGCGTAAAGCAGAAGATTTTTTTAAGGCGAATAAAATCCCTTTTTTAAGCACTACAACGCGATCAATTGAAGAAATCGCAACATCTTTAATTGCAACATTAGGAATTAAGCGTCAACTAGGGGATATGGAGCATCATTGATTCTGCAAAGGAAGCTGATAAATCCTCATCAATTGCATTGACATGCATTCAGTGATCATAAATTTTTTATGGTTTATTTTTTGTAGCTTGTAGTAAATCCGAATCTGATTGCGATTTTTCGTCATGTTGTTTTTTAGTTTCTTCAATCAGTTTCTCTAAAAGCTCTCTGTATTTTGGATTTTTTAGAACATCTCGAGCTGCTTCCAACAAACGCCATTGTTCTTTAAATATTTCAGCCGGATATACATTGTGACGAAGTTGATCCGCCAACATTTTTACAGCATTTTTATAAGCTTTCTCAGGATTATCACTTTTGATTGCTATTCTTGAAAAACTATCAGGAAAATTTAATCGCCAAATTAAAGCAAATTT
>JANWKO010000067.1 GCA_025451335.1 Gammaproteobacteria bacterium | reverse complement strand
CCCCAATCGGGTTTGGTTGTGTTGAAGGTTGGCGTGGTCCGGTATTTTTTGCGATTTGTCATGAAAAGGAAAATATAATTCGATGGGCACATGCTCATGATCCTTCATGGCAAAATTGGTCTGCTTTGGAACATGCTGTTTTAGGAAATATTGTGCCTGATTTTCCGCTTATCAATAAATCTTTCAATTTGAGCTACAGTGGTCACGATAGTTAGAGCTATTAGGTGAATTTATGTCGATTTTGAAACAGATATTCAAAAAAGGTATTTTGACAGAATCTCCACCCGCTTCAACGGTTGATAAGTGGCGTGATAATATAAGATTAGTACATGAGTCGATATTTAATGCGTTTGGCAGAGCAGCGGCTATTCGCCATGTTGATGCAGGATCTTGCAATGGTTGTGAATTAGAAATCAATGCACTGCATAATCCTTATTATAATATTGAGGGTATAGGGATACGATTTGTTGCAAGCCCACGTCATGCTGATTTGTTATTAGTGACGGGTCCTGTTTCGCGCAATATGGTTGTCGCGTTAAAACGTACTTTTGAAAATATTCCAGATCCAAAATGGGTTATTGCTATAGGCGACTGTGGTTGCTCGGGTGGAATATTTGGGGAAAGTTATGCAACTTGTGGTCCTGTGAGTTCCATTATTCCTGTAGATGTTGCAATTCCTGGATGTCCTCCTAATCCTTTTGCAATTTTGCAAGGTATTTTTACTGCGGTGCAATTGCCAAAAACATAAGCTTTTGACTCATAGTAAGCTGCAGTTAATAACCAAAAATTTGCACATAATTGGGTATTAAGAAAATTCAATTTAAAATTAAACTGCAATATTTAATCCGCAAACAGCAGTTGTTGCATTTCCATGATCACTCAAAAAATATGATCGACTGACTGTACCGTAGGCCCAAGATTAGCAGAAATTGACTAACTGGAAGTGAAAGATCATTCGCAAAGTCTAGAGATCTTTCACTCAGGATGACACTTCTAAAATGAATTTTAACTAGCACATATATTCATAATCGTGTTTGCTTTTTTGTATTGTTGATTTAAATACTCGCCTAAGCATCCAACACAAAAAACAGCTCCTAGCGTAACTGGAAATCCTATCGTTGCATCGATGAAGGGAGCCGTAGAAGCAGCAGTATTTATTAATAATTTGGTGCCTGCATATCCCATAGTGGTTCCCAGCAATTCTAATAGAGCAACTGAAGGGAATTTGTTATTTTATAAAAACGGTTTTTCGCCTCTTATTAACGATTTCGACGCGCTTCTCGTTTTCACAATTTGTTCAAATGATCAAAACCATTATAAAGCTGATTGGCAATCATTAAAAAATTACCAAGTCCCAGATTGGTACAAAGAGGCTAAGTTAGGGATTTTTATCCACTGGTTTTTAAATTTTGTTTCTAGCTGTGGGTAATGGGTGATTTGATATTGTCTAACATAGCTAATCCCTTATCATGTTTCTTCCTTTGGTCTTATATTGTATCATACTGTAGCTCGACGAAAAATTTTTACGATTAGCGTAACTCATTGATTTTTAGTGGGTGCTAAATTCATGCGTCAGGGCTACAAAGACGGGGATGATATTGTAATTCTGTTGTGAAAACAACAACGAGATCGTAAAATCTACCGATGGTTTATATCATTTTGATTATTTTCAATCGTTAATATTTAAAAGTGCAAATCCAGGTGAAAATTATAAAGAAAATATAATGGCATGGTTTGAGCAGGTAGTTAAAATTATTGATAAAAACTTATTGGAATTTAAAAAAATGGAGAATTAGACAAATTGGGGCAAAATGGACTTGGTTTGCAAATGAATTTCGAAATTTTGGCGTAGCTCTCGATCTGATATCTAGTTGGTGAAAAACTGATATAAACTAATACTTATAAAATTATTATACTTAGTTCAATAGCGCCAACTATTTGGCTGAGATAAAATAATTTTAAAAAATGAATTCTTATTAGTCTCATCGTGAAGCAGTGTCCGATAACTAAATCCTAAAATTGAGATGGGTAATTGCAACGAAATATTGGATCACTTTAGAAAAGTTCGTGCTGAAATTCAACAAAGCATATTGGCACTTCTTACACATATTAAAGAATGGACAACATGTTAGAATTTTTTTTTCAAAGGTCAAATTAATGCACGACAATTTAATTCCTCTTCTTCCATTGTGCGCGACTCCGAAAGCGCTTTTGTTTAGTGAAAAAATCCCTTGTCATACCGAAAAAATAGAAATTATGGTAATAAAATACATCCTAGAAAAACTTAAAAGAGAAACCTGGGTAGAAGGTTTGTATGCCAAAAAAGAAGATTTAGCCAAGATAAAACGTTATAAAAATTCAAATGGTCAATATAAAAATGATTTTGATGAAAAACAATTTTTAACTTGGGTGAAAATGATTGAAGATAATACAGCTATATGTTCTATAAATAAAATAGTTGGAAAAGGAATCTTTGTCCCACCAGATAAGAAACTGCCAAAGGGTATTTTTATTCCATCCTCTGGAATTATTAAACTCAATCCTACCAAGGAGGAATTGGAAACCAAAAATCATTGCTCAGCGCTTCAAGATTTAAATTCTCTAGAAAGAAAAATATATGGCTTTATAGATCCTGAAAAACAAGGAGGAATTTTTGATCTTATAAATCATGCACCGGATGATGAAGAAGTACTAAATTTCAAATTTAGACACTTATCTATAAAAGAAAATGTTTCTACATCGAATCTGAAAAGCACAATTAAATTTTATAATGGGTACGCCATCATGGGTGTGGAGGTTTTTCAAGATATTAACGGGGGGCAATATGGTAAGCAACTTTTATGGTCTTATGCTCAACCTGATGAATATCTATCATATCATCCCTCTAACTTAGATAATCCAAGGCTTGTATTATTTGATAATCGCAACGAACATAATGGCGAAATTATCGATGTAATTAATTATAGTTTGAGAAAGATAGATATTTTTATTAATACTGGAGAGATAATGCTTCGAAAAGTTACTTCATTAACGCGATGGGAATTAATGCAAAATGCTCCTAAATCAGGACTGAATTTATCAATTGAAGATCCTTACTCTTCTGCACAAACAGAAATTATAAAATCTTCCATTTCTTACGGTTTTTTACAAACTTACTTGAAACAAAATCCAGTAGCTGATCGTGTAATTATAAAGATCCCTTCTTCGGATCTCTCGTTGTCTACCTAAAGGGCCCAAGGGTACGGATGCTTCGACCAGGTGCCACTTTTGTTAAGCTAACTCTTCCTCTGCCTCCATTGCCAACACCATATCTTCATTATAATTGTCAATTTCTAATGCTACATTAATGGATCAATATATTTAATGTGTTTTGGATAACGATTTTCTAATTGAAAATATTTCAATAGGAGGCATTCTTTCGAAGAAGGGTAGAAGAATACAATCGATTATTAAAATTTTATTCCCAATATGGTTGTCATATTATAGAGCTGCCTAAAATTGGCATCAAAGTACGGATTGATTTTATGCTGTCTAATATAACAAGTCGGAATTAATTTTTGTATCTTAATTTTGGTCCTTAATTGGGGTTTAGGTTTAACCTAGAAATGTTTCAAGATTAGTAAATAGCGGTATCGATAAAACGAGTCCCATTCTCTACCTCAGCTAAAATAATCCAAAAATGCCTGTATTTTTGGATTGGGGTAAGTTTCATGCCGATAATAACTATATCTCATCACTTTACATCGCGGGTGGGTATAGTGATGATATTATAAACCGCATGCCACATAGTTATTCAAGAACGGGAAGATTCCCGGATGAACCAAAAGACGTAACTGATAATAATATGTCATGGGGCAACGCAGCAGGCGCTATGATTTCAACCTCCCATGATACTGCAATTTGGTTAAGAAAGTTGATATCTGGTTCTTTATTACCTACAAAACAGCAACGTGAATTAATTAATTTAGTGGATATGATAACTGGGCAGCCGTTACCTATTAATAGTAAAAGCCCAGGATATGGACTTGGTATTACTCGTAAATTCCATTCTGTTGCTGGGGAAGTTTGGACTCATATGGGTGGTACACTAGGATATGTTTCCAATATGTTATGGTTAAAATGTAATGATGTTATTATCTCTATTAACATTAATAACGCACAGATAGATGCTGTTGATGAGAATGCGCTATTAAATGATTTAATTGCTTTTGTTTTAAAATTAGACATATCTAAACATTGTCATGGGAAAAAAAATGATTTTGCAAAAATCTAAGTAAGGCAAATAAATTTTTAGATCTAAAGTAAAGGAAATATTAATCCTTCGGATGACATTACAAATAGAAAGCTACAAGAACAAAGTGATAGTTAAAAAGGGGTTTATAGACTGATGGAAAATATCAACAAGATATTAATTAAATCATATGAGGAGAAAGATGCTCCTTTTCTTGCATCTATTTATTTTAATACTATTCATAATATTAATATTAAGGATTATTCACCCGAGCAAATTAATGCGTGGGCTCCTCTTAGTAGTGTTGAAACAGAAGGATGGATTAAAAAATGGCATAGGGTTCCACCTTTTGTTGCAGTACTGAATGATACAATTGTTGGTTTTGCAGAATTTGAAGATAGTGGTCATATAGATTGCTTTTATTGCCATCATGATTATCAACGTTGTGGTATTGGAACTGCGTTAATTAATGCAATTGAAGATGAGGCGAAAAAAAATAATATAAAAAAACTATTCGCAGAAGTGAGCATTACAGCAAAACCATTTTTTATTGCAAAGGGATTTAAGGTAGTAAAGGAACAATCCGTAAATATTAGAGGTGTTAATTTAACAAACTTTGTTATGGAAAGATTACTGGGATAAATTCAGCTAGCTATCTTTAGTTTATAGTGTGACATTTAGATTTTATAAGAGAACAATAAGAAAACCGGTAAGAAACAAACAAGACGCAAAGAGCCGAGATGATATTGTGGCATCAACAATAAGTATCATCCTGGATGAATTTGCAAAGAATAATAATTGTTTTAAAGAGTTATTCTCTTAAAATGATTTAGCTGATAGCGAGTGAGATTTAATTCTTAGATATGGAAGATCAAAATGAATTTTATTAAAATTATTTATCAAGCAAAGCTCTACATTTTATTCTTAATTTGTTCTGTAGTTATTACTCCGCTTGTCAAAGCAGAAGAGCTGCTCATCGATCCTCGTGTTGATAGACTTGAAGCAGTTGTTTCAAAGTATTATGACGCTGGTTTATTCACCGGTGTTGTCTTTATTTCAGAAAATGGAAAAGTCATTTTTTTAAAATCTTATGGCATGGCAAATCGAGAGCTCAACAGTTATTGTTTGGAACAATACCATTTTTGGCGAACCCAATCGAGAAATGGCTGATGCTTTAGCGGCTGTGGTATTTAATAAGCCTTATATGGAAGGAAATGATTTTAGAGAGCCTGAATATTTTAACCGCAGCGAGGAAGAAAAAGGCATGATAACGCCTATTGCTTCTCTTAGCTGATCTTGCTTAAGTTCATTAAAGTTCGCATAGTATCTCAAAAATGCAAAGTCGCAAAGATCGCAGTAGGGACATCAATCACTTGATGCCCTTACTGCGACAGGTGAAAATACACAAAAGGCTACACTTTTTAAGGATCTGGATAATTCTTTGACAAACAAAATCTATGATTCGTGCTATTTTATAAACTTAACAGGAGATCTTTGATGTCAATGCCATCATTTCCCAACCAACAGATGAATTTAAAATTGGATTTGTCATTTTGAATTATTTGATGAATATCATAAGGAAATTTGAATAATTTCTATGGGGGTAAAGGTAATCAATGAAAAATAAAACTGAGAACTCGAATGTCATCAAAGAATTTCCGGAAACTACCCAAAAATTTATTAAATATTTTTATAAACCATATCGCATATATTTTATAATATTGTTTTTTAT
>JANWKO010000066.1 GCA_025451335.1 Gammaproteobacteria bacterium | reverse complement strand
GTTTGGGGCAGCTTACTCGCTACTGAGGCTCTACCATTTCTAATAGAATCAGCTGCCCCAAACATAGCTTTAACCCCTACGCTGAATCAGCTGCCCCAAACATAGCTTTGACCCCTACGATTCCAGATTAATTCGATAAAACAGAATGAATCAGATCCATCTGTTTCTTTAGCGCACCACGATTAGCATCAACCACGCTTAGGGCATTTTTTCCGATAAAATCACAATAATTTTTATCTACTAAAAACTTAGTGACTTCTTCTGCTAACTCATCAACATTTTGCACTTTAAGCATGCCGCGTGCTGACAACAGCATGTTGCTGATTTCCGCAAAATTAAATAACTGTGGTCCCGTTAAAATTGGTATACCCATTGCAGCAGGTTCAAGCATATTATGTCCGCCAATTTTCGCGAAACTTCCTGCCACAAAAGCAACATCACAAACCGAGTACAATAATAATAATTCACCCATTGTATCGCCCAGATATACATCTATCTCAGAAACACAAGGTTCGCTCAAACTTCGACGCGCTATGTTAAATCCATTTTGTTTAATAAGTTGCGCGACTGAGTCAAAACGATCAGGATGACGTGGAACTAAAATAAGTAAAGCATTTGGATGTTTTTCACGAATTTTTTTATGCGCAACTAACGCTATTTCTTCTTCAGTAGGATGTGTACTTGCTGCAATCCAAACTTGACGATCTTTTCCAATTTGATTTTTGAGTATCTCACTTTTTGTCGCTAAATCTTGTGGCAATTCTAAATCAAATTTCAAATTCCCCGTCACTTTGACTTTTTCTTCAGACATACCCAATTGAATAAATCGTTCAGCATCTGCATAACCTTGTGATGCCAAAACTGTAACTGATTGTAATAATTCTCGAGTGAGCGGAGCAATCGATTGATACCCATTTGCCGATTTTGCTGAAAGACGAGCATTCATTATGATAAGAGGAATATTTCTTTTTTTGCAAGCCGCAAAAAGATTAGGCCAAAGCTCTGTTTCCATCACAATGAGTATCTTAGGATTAACTCGTTTTAAAAAGCGCGCGATACAATCTGGAGCATCGTAAGGAACATAAGCTTGAAATACTTTATCACCAAAAGCAGCTTTGACACGGGCAGCACCTGTGGGTGTCATATTTGTAATTAATATGGGTGAGTTTGGATATCGAGCTTTAATTTCTTTAATCAATGGTACTGCTGCAATCGTTTCGCCGACAGAAACAGCATGGATCCAAATAGCATTATTTAAAAAATATGGGCAAAAGCCTAATCGCTCTCCCCATCGGCGTCGATATTCAGGCGTGCGTCGCGATCGCCACAATAAGCGAAGAAACATAAAAGGCAAAAGTAAATAAAACAAAAAACTATATAAATATCGCATGGCAAGAAAACTAATAGGGAAAGGTCTTGATGTCAAGCAGATTGGCCAGTACCATGATCAAAAATATAGGAATAATCCATGAGTCATAATTACCTCATCTCTCCTTCATTATTATCTGCGGATTTTGCTCGTTTGGGTGAAGAAGCAAAAGCTGTATTAGCAGCCGGCGCAGATATGCTACATCTCGATGTGATGGATAATCATTACGTCCCAAATTTGACAGTAGGTCCTCTCGTTTGTGAAGCGCTAAGAAAACACGGTATTGAAGGTACGATAGATGTTCATCTTATGACCAAGCCAGTCGACCGTTTAATTGTAGATTTTGCTAATGCTGGGGCAAATATTATTACTTTCCATCCTGAAGCCTCTGAACATGTAGATCGAAGTTTAGATTTAATTCATAAGCATGGATGCAAAGCAGGCCTTGCTCTTAATCCCTCTACTACTTTGCATTGTTTAGAATATGTCATGGATAAAATCGACTTGATTTTAGTCATGTCAGTTAACCCTGGGTTTGGTGGGCAAAAATTTATTCCTGCAACACTAGAAAAACTTAAAAAAGCCAGAACCATGATTGATGATAGCCAATATGATATCCGCTTAGCTGTGGATGGAGGAGTCAAAGCTGAGAATATCCTGATGATAGCGGAAGCAGGCGCTGATATGTTTATCGCTGGATCTGCCATTTTTACCCAACCTGATTATGCGAAAGTCATTCATGACATGCGTGGAGAATTAAAACGAGTAAAAAAAAATGACTGACAAACCCCAACCTACCATAGGATTGCGACACGTCGCTTTGTTTATAAAAAACCTCGATGCTTGTGAACATTTCTATGTGGATTTGTTAGGCATGAAGATAGATTGGCGCCCCGATCCCGATAACCTTTATCTCACTTCAGGCACAGATAATTTAGCCTTGCATAGGGCTCCAATCGATTTTAATCCAGCCCAACATCAGAGGTTAGATCATCTTGGGTTTTTTCTAAAAGAACGCGCGGATGTCGATGCTTGGCATGCATATTTAAGTGAACAAGGTATTAAAATCAAAGCCTTACCTAAAGATCATAGGGATGGAACGAGGAGTTTTTATTGTGCCGACCCTGACGGCAACGTCATTCAATTCATTTTTTACCCTCAGGCTATAAATTATTAAAAGATAGCGCTAAAATTTTCCAATAAAATCAATAATGATAATTTTTTGATCTTTTTAGCCAGTTTTCAAATATTGTTTTGGGGTATAATAATCATGTATCTTTAAATAACCCAAAAGGAGGCGCGTCATGGATAACAGAGATAAAGGTAAATTTGGCAAAGACATGCCAGGGAACAAAACGAACCAACAACAAGGCCAAAAGAAACAACCACAACAACAAACACCAGGCACACAAAAAGGCTGGAATCAAAATCAAACCGGAAATACCGGCAAAAATGACACAACAGATCGTCAAAGATAAAGGAAGGGATAATACTAAATACAATAATTAGTATCTCTTCCTAGCCCAGCAAGCTTTATGTTTGTTGGGCTTATTTTTTGTCTTTGTTATCTTCGTCGTCTTTAACCCAAGATTGAGGCATTCCTTTAGGCTGAGGAGCTGTATTAAACGGCGAAGGACTAAACCTTTGACCACTACCCTTGCCTCCTCCACCGCTTTGACTCTCTTCATCAGAAGAAGCTTTTTGAACGAGTTTACTTTGATCAAATTCTTCCATTAAATCAAAGCCTTCGTAAAGGGCATAGATTGCATTCACCTTTATATTAGCATCTTCCGCTAATTTTTCTTGAATAAATTGCTGCGCTTCTTTACTTGTTTTGAAAGAGCCAACTTGAGACTCAGGTCCGCGAGCTGCGAATTTTTTCATAACTTTATACATCGAGATATACCTATTTTTGCTTCAACATTGAATGCATATTGTACAGAAGCCAGAAAAGGGGTCAAGCATAACCGATTGACACCGATTATATCTTTTTAACGCCATCGTTTGTGGCTAACAATAAAATATCTGCTGGACGCATAGCAAATACCCCATTAGTTACAATACCGACAATATTGTTAAGCTGTTTTTCTATAGCAATTGGATCCAAGATTTTTAAATTATAAATATCTAAAATGACATTACCATTATCGGTCACAAATCCTTGTCGATAAACAGGATCACCACCCATTTTTACAATTTGCCGAGCGACGTAACTTCTCGCCATAGGTATGACTTCAATGGCGACAGGAAAAGTGCCAAGTAAATCAACTTGTTTGGATTGATCAGCAATACAAATAAATTTTTTCGCCACAGCAGCAACAATTTTTTCACGCGTCAACGCTCCGCCACCGCCTTTTATCATTTGTTTAGCAGAATTGATTTCGTCGGCTCCATCAATATAAATAGGTAATTCACTTATAGTATTTAAGTCATATACAGGAATAGAAAGTGCTTTTAATTTATCTGCAGTAACGTTGGAACTAGCAACAGCACCTTCTATTTTATTTCTCACATTTTTTAAAGCGTCTATAAAGAAATTAACCGTTGAGCCACTGCCCACGCCTATTACCATGTCATTTTCGATGAATTCTAGCGCTGCTAATGCTACCGCTTGTTTTTGAGAATTTTGAATAGACACATCATTTTTTTGCATCTTTAATTTTCTCCAAATAAAGTTGCCAATTTTCTCTTTGCTTCATTCCCAACTCATATAAAGTTTTCCAAGTATAAATACCTGATTGATGCCCATCACTAAAAATAGGTTTGATGGCATAATGTCCAACAGGTTCAATCGCCAAAATATTGACGTTCTCTTTACCGGTTAGCCATTTTTCATTTCCTTCACCATGCCCACGCACTTCGGCAGATGGAGAAAACACACGCAAATATTCACAAGGCAAAACAAAACGTTTATCAGCGTCGAACACAATCTCAAGAGTGCGAGTTTTCTTATGCAAAATAATTTCAATCGGGACAAGATTGTCAGGCGTCATAAAATATATCGACTCAAATCCTCATTTTGAACTAAATGTTTCAAATGCTTGTCAACATAAGCTGAATTAATCGCAATTTCTTCTCCAGAATGATCTTCCGCTTCAAACGAAATTTCTTCTAACAAACGTTCCAACACAGTATGCAAACGTCTAGCCCCAATATTTTCAGCTTGCTCATTGACTTGCCACGCAACTTCAGCAATACGTTTCAAACCATCTTTTTCAAATTTAATTTTCACCCCTTCTGTTTGCAATAATGCGACATATTGTTCAGTCAATGAAGCAGTGGGTTCAGTAAGAATACGCACAAAATCATCTGTAGTTAAAGCTTTCAATTCCACACGAATCGGCAAGCGACCTTGCAATTCAGGAATTAAATCAGAGGGTTTAGAATAATGAAAAGCACCTGATGCAATAAATAAAATATGATCAGTGCGAACTGTGCCATATTTTGTAGAAACAGTTGATCCTTCAATTAAAGGTAACAAATCACGTTGCACTCCTTCTCGCGAGACATCTGCGCCAGAAGTATGTTCACCGCGCTTAGCAATCTTATCGACTTCATCCAAAAATACGATGCCGTTTTGTTCCACGCTTTCTATTGCACGTGTTTTTAATTCTTCATCGTCAATCAATTTACCAGCTTCTTCTTCTCGTAAAATTTTACGCGCATCGACAATTTTAAGCTTGCGCATTTTTTTGCGTTCAGTGGAAAGATTTTGAAACATGTTTTGCAATTGGTTCGTCATTTCTTCCATGCCTGGGGGCGCCATAATTTCTACACCAAGTGGGGAAGCTGATACTTCGATTTCAATTTCTTTATCATCCAATTCACCCTCTCGTAATTTCTTGCGAAATACTTGACGGGTCCCAGAATCTTCTTTAGCTGGCTCTTCTGTGCCACCGACAAAACTACCACGAGGCATGGGCAATAAAGCATTGAGAATTCTTTCTTCAGCAGCATCTTCTGCTGACGCACGTACTTTTATCATTTCTTTTTCGCGCATCATTTTCACAGACAAATCAACCAAATCGCGGATAATGGATTCTACATCACGACCAACGTAACCAACTTCAGTAAACTTGGTCGCTTCCACTTTTATAAAGGGTGCATCAGCTAATTTTGCTAAACGTCTCGCAATTTCAGTTTTACCTACACCTGTAGGTCCAATCATCAAAATATTTTTTGGCATAATTTCATCACGCAATTCTTTTGGTAATTGCATTCGGCGCCAACGATTACGTAATGCAATTGCTACAGCACGTTTTGCTTCTGCTTGGCCTACGATATGGTTATCTAATTCATTGACAATTTGTTTAGGAGTCATATCAGACATGATTTTTATACTCGTTAAGTCGTTAAAGATTCGATAGTAAATTTGTTATTGGAATATATACAAATCGATGCTGCAATAGTTAGTGACTTTTCGACTATAGAACGTGCATCCATTTCTGTATTTTCCAATAAAGCTAATGCTGCGGCTTGTGCATAAGAGCCTCCTGAGCCTATTGCTATTAAACTATTTTCAGGCTCAATAACATCCCCATTACCGGTAATAATTAATGAAGATTTGGCATCAGCCACTGCTAGTAAGGCTTCCAATCGACGCAACATTCGATCCGTTCGCCAATCTTTAGCCAATTCAACAGCTGCTCGCACAAGATGACCTTGATGGGTTTCTAACTTGCCCTCAAATCGCTCGAATAAAGTAAATGCATCGGCAGTACCACCTGCAAATCCTGCAATCACTTTATCGTTATATAAACGTCTTACTTTTCGTGCATTGGATTTCATAATGGTATGCTGCAAAGTAACTTGACCATCACCACCAATCACAACATCTTTACCACGTCGTACACTGACAATGGTTGTACCATGAAATTGTTCCAAGGATTTTCTCCTAACTATAATATATTAATATGAGGTCACTTCCATGAATTACAAGAACTAGGCTTTTTTCAATACACTCGAAATTCCCTTCTTTTCTAATTGCTTTTGTAACTTCTTGGCCTCTGCTTCGTTAACAAATGGACCACGCTGAACTCGATAAATCATTCCTTCTGCCGAATTCACTTTGACAACTTCTGCTTCACAACCTGATAACAAAAGTGACAAACGTAATTGGGTGGCGCCAACATTATCCTTAAACACACCTAATTGTAATACATATGCAGGTTGTAGTACTCCTGCTTTTGTAGGTAAGGGCGCTTCTGGATCATGAATTTTGGGAGTATTTTTAACAGAATTATTTTCAACCGGTTCTGTTGCTACGACCTTCATATTAGGTAATTCATTATAAAAATCAAAATGTAAATCTGTTTCTTTTTGTGTAGGGACGGTATGTTGTTCATTAATTGGAGATTTCTTGACAGATTCATGAAAAGCAAACGCTTTTACTCGATCCCAAAAAGGAGCTTCTTTTGAAGTAAAATAATAAGGGTGTTTATATACCCAATATCCAGCTAAAAAAATAACAGCAAGCAGAATAATAAACTCCACCCGCCATCCTTTCTTTTTAGGTGGGCGTGTTGTAGTAAAAACTC
>JANWKO010000065.1 GCA_025451335.1 Gammaproteobacteria bacterium | reverse complement strand
TCTATTTCATTTTGATATATATTCTATTGCTTCTTTTTTTGATTATATTTTATTACCAGGAAACCATTTTAGAAAAAAGAACTTTTTCAATTAATCATCTTTGGCAAAATTATAAAACTATTTTGAGCAATAAATATTTTGTATTATTAGCTTTTTTTATCGGCAATATATGGGGATATATCGTCTTTTTTAATTTAATTGGTCCTTTTCTAATTCAAAACGTCATGCACAAATCACCTATTATTTACGGAAATTTAGCATTAGTAATAGGACTTGCTTGGTTTCTTGGAAATATAATGAATCGTATTTTATTCGATATGAATAGGGTATCAAAAACAAAATTTTCATTATGGCTTAGTGCCCTGACTTCTATTATTATGATCATATTTGTATATGCAGGCTTTTTTAATGTTAGTGTTATTGCATTACCTTGTTTTATATTAATCTTATTGAATGGCTTTATTTTCCCTATCTATGTTGCTGAATGCTTAACAATGTTCCCTGCTTTGCCCGCATCTGCAAATGCTTGTTTATTTTCTATGATATGGATTTTCTATTCAATTTTTACAATTATTGCCACATTTCTTAAGACTAACTCTATAATTCCGATGAGCATTGCTTATATTAGCTTAAGTTTATTCATGGTGTTTTTGTATTATTCATTAATTTTGAAACATGAAAAAGAATCGACAAATTGAATTGGTACTCTTCTTAATTTACTGATTCTTTCATATCATTTACATCATCACCAGCTGCGATATATTCTTAAACCTTTTCTATATCCCCAGCTGCAGCACTTTCATGAAGTCTTGGCATAATGCTTTTCCCTTTGTGTTACATTTTATAACGACTATCTTTTGGCTTTGGATTATGAATTTGAAATTGTTTCGAATCGCATTTATTTTCGATAATTTTATTAACTTCTTCTTCATTTAATCCAACCACCAAAATCGAGCCTTTACAATTTTCAAGAACAATTTTTATTGGGGTCTGTTTAAAATCAGAATTGATAAAGAATTGTATTATTTTAAAATCCTTACAATTTTTACCATCAATAATATATTCATGATAACCCATTGGACCAGCCAGTTGTCGCGCTTGCGAAAATTCACTAGGCACAATATTTCGATATGCAATTTCCATTTTATCAGCTTCGTTTTTAGTTGCATTAATTCCGATTATACCGTTCATTATTGTGGGTTCAAAATTAATACTTACCAAACCTGTTTCATAATCACAATCTAAATTTCTAAGAACTAGTTTAGAACATTTAAGAGGACTCTTTATAGCCGTAGTGAGTGGATAAAATTTACCATTATAAGCATGTACTTTTAATTCTCGATCATCAAATTTTGATTCTTTTGAATAAAAAAATGATAATGCACTCATTACTTGTTGATTATGTTCAATATCCTTTTTTACATCGATCCCAACATACTCTAGAAATTTTTTATAAGATACCAATGCATCTTCAGCCCAAATTGGCTTTTCATCTTCCATTTTAGCTTCGATTTTTGATTCTTCATCTGTTAATTTCGAATGACTAATCATGTTAAGTTTCCCCGTTAATTTAAATACAGTAATTATTAGTAAATAATTCTATCGCATAATAATCTAGCTAGTGCTCTTGTCAACTAGGGGAAAATACTAGGAGAAAACTCAGTGATCCCGTATTCAATACGGATATCATTTTTTGCTACACTCAAATTATAATTTACAAGTTATATTGATTATGTTCATACTTGCGATGCTTTAAAAGCAAAATAAATTCATTCGCAGTATTATTTTTAAGTAATGATAAAAAATAAAGAACAGTATGGCAACATTATTTGATGTACTACAGCTTATTTACAACACTGAGAAGCAGTGCATTTCATTCGTCAAGATTCTTGCATACCGAGGGGTATTTACTGATCCTGTAAGTTATGTTGCCGGTCAGACATATGATTCCATAACTGTACAACAAAAACATTTGCAGTTAGCACAACGAATAGAAGATATTTGGAAAAAAGTTTTTTTTCATGCAAGCCGCAAAGATTTAAATCATGTTATTTCTGATGCTGATGCAAAAGAATTTCTGGCCACTACCTTTCCTTCCTTAAAAGCCGGATTTGACTGGTTACATCATGTCTGTGACATTTTTTTACTACGCCGAAGTTTTTTTGCAGAAGGAATCGGCCATGATAATGAAATCAAACAAATCAATACAGCCAAATGGGAAGCAAAGCTTGCACAGCCTGTGCAGAATTTGCTAGAAAAACCTGACACTGTAGAGGCACAGCTTTATGAGCAATGCCAAAATTTAGGTATGATAAATGAATCGTGCTGGCCAGACAATCCTATAAAACAGGTTGTATTCTTCAGTTCACTAGAGAACGGTATTATTCAACGAATTGGTATAATTCCGCGTGATTATCAAGGCAAGATTTATTGCCTAACAGGTCCACGAGGGCTATTTAACTTTGAATCTGCATTGCCTGATATACTAGCTGAATGGTTTCAGCAGCCTTCTCGGGTGTCCGAAATTAGAAAAGTATTGTCAATGGTTGATACTTCGCAGCAATGGACTCTGGATCTATCCAAATTGAAGAAAACCATTCTTAAGCAGTTAGATATAGATACATGGCCTATGGTAAAAGATAGCTATTATTACCGTGATCAAGCCATCTATGACAAGGCGGCAGATGAAGCCAAACGAGAACATTTAGATTGTCTTGGCGGTCCGTGGCCAGTCGCATTGGATCTTATTCATTACTATCTAAAATCTCACCTAATATATTTCAATGAAAAAAATATCATACCTGTCGTTGCACTTGGAAAACGAGGACGATTGACGGGAGTAGATGAAGAAGTTGAAACTTGGTATCAATGCTATGGCAAAGAATTATTTGAACAAAATGTAAATCCTATTTTTCTAGCATGTAACAACATCCATACACTACCATTCATTTTACGCAACCTTATCAGTCAGTCACAACCATCCTTTGTAAAAATGGATTTACGAAATAAAGCACGTCAATTTTCTGGATTTGCGCAAGAGGTTAAGAAAAGCCTTGATAAGATTATTATTATTGGTCCAAAAGCAAAACAATTCAATTTGCAGCATGCCCTAGATTGTATTGCCAAAGAAATATATTGCTTAAAAACACATTTTGATGAATTTTCACTAGAAAAAGAATTGCGTGATCAAGGAGAGTATCTTTCTTCAGTCGGTAATTTGAAAAGAATGGCATTTTATCATCAATGTCGCGATCATTTGAAACTTGCCAATTCATCATTTGATTTAAGTCTTTCTTTTCATCATCAAGGAGATTTAATAAAAACATCTGGATTAATGAATTTTTCTCAAAATGTGTTAAAAAAAATGGATGAAAATGTAGGTGAAGCGATAGAAGATATTTATCAATGTAGCTTGATCAATCTGAAACAGTTTCTAGTATCGCAAAAATCTGCAGTAGATGTTCATATTAATACTTTACGAGCGATGGATAGCATATATCGAACAACATTACTAACTATTAGACAAACTTTGCGACAAGAATATGAAATTATCACTGAACTACAACCAACTAGCATTATCCGTCTTTATCAACATTGTTTTAATAAAATGAAAGCACTGCTTATTGATATGATCAAGAAATCTGGTGAATTACTTGCAATTGATATAATGAGAATGGCATTTGCCTGTTTAGGATCTTATTCTCGTCTGCAGACAACCCCATTTTCGGATTTGGAGTCATTTGTCTTAACAACCACAGATAGAGACGAAGATATTAATGCAGCGAAAAAGATCACGAAAATGCTATTAATGTTGATATTGAATTTAGGAGAAACAGTAACTTCTTCTTTAGGTATTATTGTTAGAGATCATCGTGGTAAAGAATATTCTCTCGCAAAAATGCTTTTTGATGATTATACACCTCAAGGCTTGTCTTTTGATCGTTACAATGAGATGGGCAGTAAGACGCCGCTAGGAAAAAAACAAGATGGTCACGTTGTCTACCGGTTGATTGGCACACCCGCAACAATGGTTAAAGAGTTTGCCTCAGATGCAGGGTATCAAAAAGATATTGTATTTCCTCAGCTTATGAGATCGTCTGCCTTTATTTGTGGGAACTCCGAACTATATCATCGTTATCTGTCTTTTCTCTCACAAAGTACATTGAATACACAAATTTATGGGCGGGTGATGCTTGCGAATGATATTGAAAAACTCTCCTCTGGTCTAATGCCTACAAAAGCAATTATTCACAAAAATCAGTTTTATCGTCCTATAGCTGTGGTCATTGAAGATTTATTTACAGTGTTAAATCAGCCAGGTCAACTAAATGCGTGGCAAAAAACTGCATTATTGTGTAAACATAAGTTAATTAACGTTGAGCAACAAGAATTTCTTTTTTTACATTTAGCGTTTGTTTTGTATCTCAGATTAAAACAACATTTCAAATTCAGCGAACAGAAAACTGAAATCTTAAGTGGTGAAGTTGACTTTCCTGTTGTCAGGCACCATCAGACACAAATGTTAAAGTTTTTTGGTTTTTTTCGTGAAAGACTCATTGAGAATGAAACAAAACAAATGCGAGCAGAAGCTAGACTCCTTGCGAAATCAGAACAAAAAGAAACCGCAGTGGTAACGATGATTTCTAAAAATAATTAATTATCTGAATTCACCAGGTTATAATGTACTTATTAAATGACATTTCATGACCTAACATAGCGGCTCGTTTATAATACTCCTTACCTTTATCTAGATTTTTACACGGACCAAAACAATACATTTCGCCTAATAAAAACATAGCTTCTACATCATTGTGATTATTTGCTAAAAGTTCTAAACAATTGATAGCAATTATCATATTTTCAATTGTCATACATCAGTTTTTCCAAATAATTTATCAAATGAGATAGTTTTATATAAATTAAATAAGTTTATTATTAAATCATGTCTTTTTATACTCGTAAAAAACTCGAATATAATTATGCAAAGAATCACGCTCGTTGTTTTTTACAATTTTTAATTTGAAAAGATTCAAATTCCTCTTTTTGGCTATGAACTTGTTTTTTCAATAAATCAATTTCAAGTAACAGATTTTTATTTGTATGGATTCAACGCTAATCCAGCTCAGTGACTGGATTCGTTTTGATTTCATCTAAAATATGTTATTGATTAAATAATTTCTGTGACTTCATATAAATACCTCGTTTCGCTTAATAAGCTGTAGAAAAATTATACTATCTCTTGCTTGCAATGAATACTGGGATTAAATACTAGTCATTCAAAAATTTGAGATCCTTTTACTATTTCTAGGATTGATTTATTTAAATTTTTATATGTTTGCTTTTAATAAATAAACCTGGAAGATTAAATTTAGAACAATAAATATTCATATAAATCATTAGGTTATAAATTTTACTTGCATTTAGGGACTAATTTTATTAGAATACTCTTATATTGATTACATAGTAAACAGGTATAAAATTATGACTAAGAAGATTATTGATGAATTAAGACATAATGCCCGCAAATTGGTGAGAGAACTCGGAATGCTACGATTAAATTTATCTAATACTCGAGCACCACAGCATTGGCATACATTGATCGAGATTGCGAATAATCCAAATATCACAACTACTAAAATTAGCAATTTATTATTATTACCCTCTTCCAGTATGTCACGAGTAGTCAATTCTTTGCTAAAAGATAAATTAATATCATTTACCTATGGCATAGATAAAAGAGAAAAATATTTACAAATTACTCAAAAAGGGTTGATGGAACTAAAGCAAATTGACGATTTTTCTACTATTAAAATTAAAGGCGCAATGGAATTTTTAAATGAATCTGATTTAAGTCAAATTATTGATGGCTTAAAAAAATATGCTGATGCTTTAGAAAATAGCAGATTATCACGAGAACAAATTAAAATTCATACGCTTTCTACTTCACGCGCTATTCGAAAACAAATAATTAATATGATTGAAAATATTCAAAAAAATGAATTTAATTTACCTATTAATGATGAAATCAATATAGGAATATTAACAGCTGAAAAAGAATATTATTTCAATGGTTCATATAATTTTTGGTTTGCAGTAAACCACAACGGACAAGTCATTGGAAGTATTGGTTTAAAGAAAATAGATCACAAAACAGCTGAAATTAAAAAGTTTTTTGTAGCTGCAGAATATAGAGGAAAAGGAGTTGCAATTAAACTATTAGATAAACTTATTAAATCTGCAATCAAACATAAATTCAAATTTTTATATTTAGGTACTGTTGATCTATTAAAAGCAGCTCAACGCTTTTATGAAAAATTTGGTTTTGTTCGTATAAACGAAAATGAATTACCAAATAGATTTGATAAGTGTCCGATTGATTCATGCTTTTTTAAAGTAAATATTAATGATTTAAAGGATAGAATTGATGCATTAATGTAGATTAATTTTTGAGGTTTTAAATTTATGAAAAGATTATATTGGCAAGATACATATTTGATGAGTCACACAGCGAAAATTACAGATATAGGTAAAGATGAGCTTGGAGATTATCTCAGACTGGATGAAACCATCTTTCATCCTCAAGGTGGTGGACAACCTAGTGATGAAGGAACAATTAATGGAATTAAGGTATTAAAGTTGAAGGATATAAGAGAGCTTAACGAAATTAATCATTATGTTGAGAATATTTCTTCATTTCGTACTGGCGACATAGTGCAACTTCATATTGATGAAGAAAAGCGATTGGTATTTGCAGCTTTACATACCGCTGGTCACTTAACTGCAGGAATACTAAAAACTTGTCATCAATATAAAAATCAAGTTTCTGCTAATCATTTTCCAAATCAAGCCAAAGTTGAATTTCTTTTAGAAGCGAATGTCTCAAAAGAATCTTTAGAAAATGAGGTTATAGACATTATCAAACAATCCAAGTTAATTAAAGAAGAATATAATTCTGATGGCATTCGTTGCATAGTTATTGATGATTTGTGTACAGATCCTTGCTCCGGAACTCATGTAAAAAATACCAAAGAACTTATTAATTTTTTAATTCGAAAAATTGAGACTAAGAAAGGCAAATTAACAGTTGGCTACAACGTGAATTATCATAAGACTTTATAATTTGTATTATAAAAATGAGACTTTAATTATAAATAATTCACCTCAAGCAAAATATTATATTTGTAATATTAAAAGAAAGTTATAAGTTAATACAAAGCATGAATTAATTGATAATATTACTAATTTTTAGAACCATTTTTTGTAACCACAAGTTTGAGTTCGTTCTGACGTTCTGTTACCCATTTTCGTGTTGGCCATACTAAAAAGATAATACCTGGAATGGCAAAAATAGATGTTACTGAAATGAAATGCGATATTTCACCATGATTTACGAATCCAGCTAATCCACAATAACCAAATATAATCAAAACACATATGATCATCAGGCTTGCTTTACATATGAATAATAGGGATCCGATAGAATCCCATATTAATTCTCTAATAGAATCTTTTCTTTTATAAAATCAAAAGTCAATGCTTTAGCAATTAACTCTGATTTAGTACGACAATTCAGTTTCTGTTTTAGAACCGTAGTATGATATTCGATTGTTCTAGAAGATATTTGCATTACCTCTGCAATCTTTTTTGCTTGCATTCCCTTTACCATATAATAAAGACATTCAGCTTGCCTAGGTGATAATCTAATAACATTGTCATTCATAACTAACCTCGTATATATATAAGAAAATCAATAAACTCAAAGTAGTGTATATTAGTTATACAATTGTATTGTATAAACTTGGTATAATTTGACTGTAAGTACTTGATTTATAATATGTAAAGTTGTACAAAATAAACCAATTTTTCAGTATGAATGTCGAGTTTTCTGCAAAATGCTAAAATAATAGAATGAAAAACATTCTTCTAGTTGAAGATAATTTAAAACTTTCAGCTCTTATTGCAGAGTATTTGACTTTACATGGATATCAAGTCAAATGTGAATATAGAGGCGACAAAGCTGTTTATCGAATCTTGCATGAAGAATATTTCCTTGTGATATTAGACATTAACCTGCCTGAACTCGATGGTTTGCAAATTTGCAAATTTGTCAGAAATCAATTCAATGGTTTTATCTTAATGTTAACCGCAAGAGGAAGTGACGCTGATCATATACAAGGCCTGCAATTTGGTTCTGATGATTATGTCATAAAACCAATTAACCCGCCCGTGTTAGTAGCTCGCATTGAAGCACTTATAAGACGTGGAAAACCTAATCTTGCTAATAAGCTAAGACAACTTAATTTTGGAAAGCTTCACATTAATCTAGATAAAAAAGAAGTGATATTAGGAAATGATTTAATAGAAATGAAGCCCAGTGAATTTGACTTGTTAGCTTTATTAGCAATCAATGCAGGCGTCTGTCTAAGCAGAAATAATATAATGTATGCTTTGCGTGGTATTGATTATGATGGAATTGATAGATTGATTGACTTACGAATCTCATATTTGCGAACAAAACTTCATGATAATCCGAAATCACCATATAAAATTAAAACTTTTCGTAATAAAGGATATGTATTATTGCCTGATGCTTGGGATTAATGGACAAATCTTAATGGAATAAAAAGCTATGCTTAAAATTTTTCTAAGGTTTTTTATTCAATGTTTATTATGCACAATATTAATCTCTTACTTATTGATAACCATTTATCATGCTCTCGAAAATAAAATTACTGCTCATTTTGTTGATATAGGTAATAATCCAAAATATCAATTATTAATTCAGTATTTAGAAAAATATCCAGAAAATCAATGGCCAGCTGTTGTTAAAAAGATACAGCCAAAAAATTCCAGCATAATACATGTTATTAAAATCAGTTCAATCAAGTTAGACCCAAATCAACATGCACAATTGTTAAAAGGAAATCTAGTCTATAAAACAGATATGTTTGATAAATATCATCCTGCGGTTATTTATAAACGAATTGAACAATCTAATTATGCAATAGAAGATTGGGTAACGTTTTCAACAACTGAAAGAATTCAACGTTTTGTAGGATGGTATCCTGTTTTATTTGAATTAAATTTAAAAAACTTACCAATGAGTGAATGGACC
>JANWKO010000064.1 GCA_025451335.1 Gammaproteobacteria bacterium | reverse complement strand
GGATGCTCATGCAGGAGATTACGAAAAATTAAAACGCGCTTATGCTGATTACTTTAAATTACAACAATTATCCTGGGATGAACTTCACCAAGATTTAACTAAGCACATCAAGAATAATGTCACAGCGGCTCAAAATATTATAGGAATTGTGGGCCGTTTATTTATGTCAAATGTGTCAAAACAAATGAATGTTAATGACGACGAAAGACAAAGATTATGTGAAATTCAACAAGATGGACCCTATAAAGGGCGATATACTTCATTGACCGCTGATGAAGCTTTTCGTTATTTCTATGCTCCATTGGGAATTTCTGTCTGTTCACCTCAAAGTAGTGAAACTTATCGTGCACAAAATCAAGCTTATGTAATTGATGTTTATCATTCAAAAAATCATTGGGAAAGGTTACCCGAAGGACGTATAAGTGAAGCAGTTTCGGGTCAGCGTAAATTACAAACAGATTGCCCTACTCTTGCACGCGCTTTTGAAGAAGTTAGTAGTAGTGGTAGTAAAGAAGTAACTGATACTGCTTTAGATAAATTTCTTCGTCCTGCAGTACAAAACCTTACAAAAAGAACTGTACAACAACAATCATTGCATCCAGTGAGTGATGAACCAAAGACAAAATCTAGTGTTATTCAAGCAACTATTGCTGATGCTGTACAGAAATATAAAACTCGCAAAATTAAAAAATTTAATAGAAATACTGAATTTCTTAGCCGAAATTTAGATACTTATATCACGGAATTGTTTATCTTCGCTCAAGATCCTAATCGTAACAAAATAAGTCATCCTCTTCCTCAAGACATTGATAAGGCAAATCGCCTAGGAAATGAAACAGATGAAGAATTTGCAAAACGCTTACAATTAGCAGAATTATCAAAATTTAAGTTTTCTTAAAATTCATTAATTCATTATTTACTGCATCAATTTAACTACAATCCTTTGACACACATTTGCTAATTTAGTAAAAGTCTTATAAACAAAGCAAAGATCACAATCTTTTACAAAAGTCTTTAATTCTTATGGCATTTTGATATATGCTTTATTTATTGCATAATTTTTTATGCAACCCATTATTTCATTTTAATTAAATGGATGTAAAAAAATGTTAAGAAAACTATTAGAAAGCAAATCGATACAAGAAAAATTCAAACTCGATCCTGAGCGTTCCCTTTTTCAGCATTTTAATTTGCCCACAGGAACATGTTATGAAAGATTAAGATTTGGGATTTCTAAAAAATATACAGAATATAAAGTTAAAAAGAAGAAATGGGATCCTTGGGATCGTATTACTGATGGGTTGATTATAGGAAAAATTCCTAATATAACAGAATGCGATGAAATAATAGAATTTGCAGAATTGACCGGTAAACCGTTAGGTTTAGTGGTTAGCGTGGTTGATTATTATGAATTAGGTGGAAATATTGCCTTTAGTAAAAAAATTGCGACACCTAAGGATTGGGCAGCGAAAGGCATTAAACATCTCAGTATTCCTGATATTGATTTTGATACCCAAGTGCCAATAGAATGTATTCTGAATATTATTGGACAAATGCGCGAATGTGAAGCAAAAGGACTCTCAACTTATATACATTGTAAAGCAGGTCGTGGAAGAAGTGTTATGGTTGGCCTTATCTATTTGTGCGTCTACGATTCTGAACTTAAAAAATTACCTGTAGAAGAAGCGCTGCAACAAGCTTTTAAAAGCGCTCAATTAAAACGTTTTCATATAGGACTGGCTTCAGACAAAATAGCAAAAGCGCTCAAAACCATCCCTATCGGTCGTTTATTACTTGAAGAAAAAGAACCATCAATTTCAGAAAGTATAAATACAAAAGATAAAAATTTGCCGGAGGCATTATCGGCTATTCTCGTTTCAACACAAACGAAAGCCGATATTTCCCAGTTAACTTCTTTCAAAGAATTAGCTATTTATGCTACTTTTAGTGAAAATCTTATTTTCAGTGGAAAACGAACTCAATGTATAAAAGATTTATTCATGGATATCTTTACCTCAAAAAATGCAGATTGGTTTCTAAATTTCGATCAGAAAATGCAACCATTTCTTAATGCTAACCCTTTTCTTTGCTGGGATAGAACAAAATCCCATTTGTTTACGAATAAAGAAAAAGATACAAATGATAGACGAAATTTAGTTGCTGATTTCAAAAAAGAAATCTCAGATTATTTAATTAAGAAAATCGGCTGCAAACCTGAATCCTTAACAGGTTTGCTTGATTCAGCCAAAAAAATGGGGAAAATACGGCAACATTAGTTACCTCATATCCCATTAGAGATATCAAAACATTTGTAACACACAAGCATTATGCAATGCACATCCTTGATTAGGACCAAGCTCTGGATATGCCTTTGGATCGCCTGAAAAGGTAGATATTTCGTTAGAAATTTCCAACAATCTGGGTGGTCGATAAAAGCCATTATGGTAGCTATAATTACCCAGTCCATCTTCAAAATATTCTTTTACTAATTTATCTTGATTAGGTTTAAATATGCCAAAATAACTAGCCACAGTTGCGAAAGCAAGGAAAGTTGCGCCAGGAGCACCTAAGCATGAAACGATGAAACTCGCAGAAAGTCCAGCTAATAATATTTTTTCTGCTCGAGGAACATCTGTTAATGATCTAATAATTAAATCACTGCTGCTACGAGCACGGGCAGGCTGAGTTTGTAATTGCAAACGTTGCATTGTTTACTCTCCTCATTATTAGTTAGAAATGCGCAATAACAGGTTTTGATTTTTCTTTAGTTTGATTCTTTTCTTCTTTTTCAGGAACCACACTTTTTCCAAATATTCCTAATAATACTGCTTTATCTGCAAGGGAATTTATTCTATCACTTTTTCCAGCTATCATTTCTCCTGTTTGAAAATTTCGTATAGACATTTCATCTTTTGCAAGTTTTTCCCAAAACGAAACTAATTTCATGACTTTTTCATCTGTTTTCAGCTTAGTTAGTTGATGGCCAGATTTAATTTCTAAAACAACTGAATTCAAAAAAGACTCTCTTATTGAGCTTGGTATAACTTCTAGTATATTGAATAATGAGTTGGCATCAATAAACCCTATCCAACGATCAGCTAAATTTTTGAAAATATGTTCTTTAAAACTATCAGGAACCGATTTCAACTCAAATAGATCAATCAGCCCAGAAGGACTATCTATCATTGTTGGTAATTTGTGTTCCATTTCTTTCAAAAAACCCATGAATTTTGTTTCAGGAATAACTTTTAGAATTTTTTTAAAAGTGGTAAGAGATTTTATTGATTCAGGCAGTTCGCTTTCAGGTAATTCCTTTACTAACATTTGAAATTTCATTTCAATCTCTTTTTCATGCATCTCAATACTGCTAGTTATTTCACTACGTCCGTTATGATCCCAAGGCGCCAAATAAGGACGTTTTTTATTCAAAGCGGTTATCGCTTTTTCATAACAATTTATTGCATCAATTATTTTACCCTGCTCTTCAAAATATTGAGCTTTTTTAATATTGACGTAATGCATTCTAAAAGCAGCATGCTCGGCCAACTCATCCGCCTCGCGTCTGTGAACATTGGCCACTTTACTCCAGGCTTCTTGATAATGTTTTTCTGATAGATCAAGAATATTTAGTTTTTCAGTTACTGTCGCTTGCTTGAATGTTAATTCTTCATAGAGATCACCTAATGTGACATGCAATATTGCGCCGAATGGAACATGATCTTTTAAAGATCGAGGATGATTAGGTCCATAACGGCCAACACAACCAGTAGTATTTTCATAAATTTTGTAACAACTATCATTATAAAATGACTGAAAGACATCGATGGCTTTTTGCAATTGCTCTGCTGTTTTATGAGTATTGTAAAGTGATGTAAGATTGGGAATTTCTTCATATAACATATCAATAATATTATAAAATCTTTCTCGATTCGAATTAATTAAATCGACATCTACTGACTTGAGTTCTCTTGATGCGTTCATTTTTCACCCTTGTTTTGCTTTAATTTGTACTAAATTATAGTTTGAGAATAAAATAAATCAATCAATAAATTTGCTAATAATAAATTTGATATAGTGAGTAGGTTTTGTTTTAATAGCGCACATATGTCAATTTATAAAAGAGCCTAGATAGACCGGCTTTGAATAAATTTTAGAAAAATGTGGAATAAATAGCTAAGACTGAATTAGCTAATAAGCAAAGGATTTAAACAAATGTTAACATCGGAAGTTAGAAATTTAAGCCAGCACTCCGTTCAATACGAAGAAATCATTGATCCCAAAGCAAATTTATTAATTTTCCCCAAATTAGATTTTGAACATGAATTGAAAGATGATTGTGAATTAACCATTGGTGATATGCATGGAAATGCATTGAAATTTATTTATTTTTTGGTTCGTCAACGTGTTTTAACCATGAGCAAAAAAAATTATCAAGACGTGATCAAAATTTACAAAAAGCCAGCGGATACGTTAACCAAAAAGGACTTAGAACACTTCGCTCAAATTTTAGATTCTGCAAAAATAAACAAAGGTGCAAAAATTCGCCTACTAGGCGATGAACTTTCTGATCGCGGCAGTAATGATTATTTCACATTAAAAATTTTGCAAAAAATTACAGCCGAAATCCCTGTAGAAATTATACACTCCAATCATGGCCTTGAATTTCTCAATTTTTATGAAACCAAAATGAAAGAATTTAATTTCTCTTTGAGTGAACGTTGTACAGCATCTTTAACCAATCTTGGTATTCTCTTAAAGAAAAAATTAATTGAAAAATCTGAAATTGAACAAATGATTACTGAAAATTATTTGCCTCACATTAAAATACTTTCTTATACATTAGATAAAGAAAAGAATAATCTCACCTTATATATGCATGCACCAAATGGTCCTCGTACAATTGAAGAACTAGCCAAAGATTTCAAAGTAGCGATTAATCCAAAAAATTTGCTTCAAACAATTGATGAAATTAATAAAGCATTTACCAAAGCGGCTTTCAATAAAAAATTGGTAAAAACATCAAAATTAAAATTAGCTGATGCCTGTGGAATTGATGTGACCGATGCACCGCTTGCATATCCTTTTGTTCGTATGATTTGGACTCGTGGCTATGATTCAAAATCAGATCCGCTAAAGAAAAGATATAATAAATACAATTTATTTGTGGTCCATGGACATGATGGTGAAGGGAAAGTTCCACCAAAATTGAAAGATCGTGTTATAAATATGGATAATTTATTTGGTAAAAAAACAGGGGTTTTTACTGGTACATATAATGTGTTATTTACTCAACATAAATCGACTACACCAAAGGAATCAAAAAGATATTATCTTCGTGAACGTCCTACCAAAAGGCAAAGAATTGGATAAAGAACAATTATATCCGTTAAGCTCAAGATATTGGCCTGGTGGATGTTTGCGAGCTTTCAAATTGGTTTTGGGACGCTCAACTCAATTGTAACCTCTTTTGCATCAGAATGTGTAAATTCTAAAATTTGTTCACAATACAATTTCTGTTGCGGATTTCTTGAAAAAAAAGGAACATCTTTATATTTTTCACTTTTGATTTTCAACACATTCACAACTTTATCATATGTTTCATAAGTCCATTTGATAGTATCGAGAGGTTGTGTCATTTGTAAAGGATGTTGATATTCAGGATAAGGTAATATTTCTAATAGTGTTTGTAGTTGTGAAATACCATCTGGCGTTTTTAATCCGAATAACCCAACTCCTTTTGTACTC
>JANWKO010000063.1 GCA_025451335.1 Gammaproteobacteria bacterium | reverse complement strand
CTATCAAAAAGCACCACACTAGAAAGTATTTGGATGGAAAATGATAATATTTCCGCAAAAAGTCTCTCTGAGTTTGCGAATAATGAAAAAATTTACAGTCTTAATTTAGCTGGAAATTATATAGGAGATGAAGCAGGTTATATTTTAGCTTTTGCACAACCTAATTTACAAATGGTTATTCTTGATGCCAATCACCTAGGACCACAAGGTGCAAAAGCATTAGCGAGTAATCAAAATTTAAAATTCATTTATATGAGCGATAATCCAATTGGAAATGAAGGTGCTATCGCTTTGGCCAGCAATCCCAATTTAGAAGTTATTGCACTAGATAATGACTTGATTACTGACAAAACAGCGCTTGCATTAGCTCAAAATAAAAAGCTTTGGGCGCTTTTCTTAGGTGATAATCATATTGGTGATGAAGGCGCAACTGCTTTGGCATCAATGCCCAATTTAAATGGATCCTTAGTTTTATTTAAAAACAACTTACATGATGCCGGTGCAAAAGCTTTAGCACAATTAAAAATATCTTATCTCAATGTCGGTCAGAATCACTTAGGAGAAGAAGGTTTAGCTGCATTGAAAAATAGTTCCAGCATTGGAAACCTTGATGCATTTGATAATGTCGTTGATTTCAAGAAACAAGCACAAATCGTAAAAAACTATCATTCACGCATACAAGCTGAGTTAGCTTCGTTGCAACAATCTTGCGTTGAAAATCAAAATGATTTTTGTAAAAAGATAGTTAATATCCTTAGATTCTCTTAATCTGTATATGTAGATAATGATTTTGTTTTTATTTCGGGAACAACTCAGCCAACTCAAGGTAGATGTTAGGGGTCTAGGTCTAGGCCACGACCCTTTCACAAATAGGTTTATTGCTTGGTACAGTCTGATTTCCAAGAGTAAGTTAGTGCAGTGCCTGTTTCCAGCATGCTTTTTAGGCTGCTTAATACCAGCGGCCAACCTTGGCTGATTTTGGCTAGCATTTGGGTATTTTCTGGGAAATCAAAATGAGAGACTGTGAGTTTTACTAAATCGTCTACTTTCTCTAGTTCGAATACAACGGTTGAAGCTGGTTCATCAGGTAAGTGCTTCATTAATGGTTTCCAACTATAAGAAAGCACTTTAGGTTTATCTGCTTTTAATACTTTATCAGAATGTGCAAGCGTACCATCTGGCGCATAAAATTTCATTGCTGATCCAACGACCCAATCACTTTCGATGCGAAATCCATTCCAATATTTTTGCGTGAATTCACCTTTTGTTAATGCTTCCCAAAGCTTTTCTGGCGTGGTTTTAATATAAGTGCTGTAAATAAATTGTGGCTTATTCATTGAGATTACCTCTTTTTAGGTGGCTTATCTTGCTCTAAAATTTCTTTTAAATTATCTAAAGCTGAAAGCCGGTTACGTTCATATTTGGCTATCCAACGTCCAAACGTTTCTTGCAGAGGTACTGGATTAAGATAATGCAACTTTTCCCGCCCCTGCCAATGAATAACGACTAAATTAGCCTCTTCAAGAATATTCAGATGCTTCATTACCGCTTGCCGACTCATGTTCAAATGCTCACATAGCTCATTGAGATTTTGCCCATTTCGCGCGCATAAGGCATCCAGCAAGGTTCGCCTGCTCATATCTGCGAGAGCTTTAAAAATAAGGTCATTATCCATTGTTTAATTATATGTAACTAATTGGTTACATGTCAAGAGGTGTCCAAATTGCTTCAAAATATTATTAAATTTCATACATCAGTATCCTATTATGCAAATCGTTTATAGTTTCAATTTCTATACATGGTTATCATTAGTCTTGAAGAAATAAAATTTTTCAAACTAACCCTTAAAGGGATTGCCATTTTTTTTCAGATAAGCATAATACTGTTCAAAAATATAATTCGTGAGTAAAAAAGTAAAACTTATGAAATTATTATTTGCGAGCAGCCCTAGACAAGTATTCTCCGGGGTCTGACACCGGATACATAATTATTTATCACAAGGTGAGGTAGTGAATATATGAGTTTTAGAGCGAAGCTAGAAAATGGCAGTTACATTGTAAGTGATTATCCTATTTCATCTGAGGTGACTGGTGCAATCAATAGGGCGAAAAGACAGAGCGATTATCAGGAGGAGCGTCATGATGCGCTTCGATCAGCTCCGCTCCGCAGTGTAGGTTACGGAATAAGCGTAGTGACCGCTGACGATGCTGACGGATATTTCAAGTCTTGGCAATACACAAGGGATGCTCGGCAATTTGTCGATGACGAGTGTGCACGTTACCAAGTAAAGGTAGTATCAGAAGAGGAAGCTAATCGACTTGCTCAAAGAGAGAGAGAACGAGAGCTTGATCGATATCGAAGAGAGAGAGAAAAAGAATATAAAGCGCGCGCAGAAGCCAAAGCCAAAGAACTTACTGGAACAAAATTATTAGATTTAATTAATAAAAATTATAAATCCACTTATGCAACTCATAGCATATTTAAACATTTTGTTAGCAGCAACCATGAAAGTTCGGAAATTAAAAATTTAAGATTGATAGGTCAACAATTCGGTGATAACCCAATTAGCTTTGATGAAATCGAAAGTTCCTTAGGATTAAGAACAGGATGTTCAGCTGTATTTGGACAAAAGCATAGATTAAAACTTTGGCGAGGTGAGGCTCAAGCAGATAATTCTGCTACCGATCAATTTATCTCCCAGCTAAAACAATATAAACTTTAATATGCATTAGTTACAACCTATTTCGGGAAATTTTGGGCAAATTTTATTTTTTTTATTATGCATATAAAATTAATTTTGTGTATAGGATATTAATTACTAGTGCATGGACACTTGTTTTTTCTAGAAGTTATTTGAAAATGTATTCAAGAAATTAATTTTTAAAAACTCAATTCAAATAAAGTTATTTGTGTTTGTTGGGCTGTGCCGTTCTTTTTATTTGAAGAATTGTTGTCAGCAAATAATGATTGAAAATCTAAAAACGGTAGAATACGAAACACAACACCATTATTCTTTTTTATTGGTATTTCGTTAAAATTAATTAGATATGGAGTGGATAAAGATTGGTTATTTTTATCTAACTGCTCTAATAATATTATGCTTGGTAATCGACAATTCATAGTGCAAGATCCAGATGGTTATATGCTTCGTTTTGCCCAAGAACTTGGCGAGAGAGAAATTAAATAACAAAGGCGGCCTTAAGATAGAATCAAAATGTCACAGTCCATGTTCAAGCTTTTTTTAAAAAAACATTGACAATGTCAGTTTGCTTTCGGTTAAGATGTTGCGTCAATTGAAAAGGTAATTGGGACAAGTTTTTTATTAGGACGATTCACGAATAAGGATAATTACATATGTTAACAACTAGCTCTAAACTTTTAACTTCTTTAACTAAACCTTTAGAAACCGAAGAAAAAATAAGCAATTTAAAACAAAAACTTTTTAGCATGAATTTAGATTTGAGTTCGGTCACCGTTGAAACAATTCAAACAATGTTGTCGCAAATTAAAACTTTATATCGTGCCACATATAACAATGTTGCTGCTCTGCGAATGTTACCCGAAAAAATGACATTTTCAACAATTGTTCAACCATTGATTGATTTAGATATTATTGCTAATAAAGCAATATCGATTTGTACATTCCCAAAACACATTCATATAGATAAAATCGTGCGTGATGCCAGTTCTGATGCCGCCATTGAAATTGAAAATTTAAATATAGAATGTCATCAACGTTCAGATGTATTTAAAGTCATACAAAAATATGAAGCTGAAATATATCCGAAAGAAATAGCTCATCTGCATCCTGAAGAAATGCGTTTTTTCACAAATATGACGCGTGACTATAAACGAAACGGGCTTTTTATCAAAGATGAAAAAGTCCAGGAACGGGTAACACAAATAAAAAAAGAAATAGCTGAACTGAGCATTAAATTCGAGAAAAATGTTGCCGAAGATAATACCAGTTTTATTATGACAAAAGAAGAATTAGCTGGGTTACCTTCTAGTTGGTTTACCAAAGAACGTCAAATCGCAGAGAATCAATATAATGTCACGCTGCAATATCCTGATGTCTTCCCTATTATGGATTATGCTGTCAATCGTAAAACGCGCGAAACGATTTACACGGCTTTCGAGTCACGCTGCGAAAAAGAAAATATTCCCATTCTAAAAAAAATACTTCAATTAAGACAAGAAGCTGCACATTTATTAGGGTATAAGTGTCATGCCGATTATGTTGCCGAAACCAGGTTAGTTAAAAATGCAAAAAAAGTAAAAGATTTTCTAGAGGAAATGAACGAACGTTTTAATCCTTTGTTAATAAAAAATTTGCAAGATATAACTGATTTTGCGAAAAAATTTGAAAGTAATTCCAGTTTCGAATTGCAATATTACGATATGCGATATTATTTGAGATTGCGAGAAGAAGCTCTCTTTAATATTAATATGGAAAAAGTGCGCGAATATTTTCCTTTAAACACTGTCATCCAGGGCACCTTGAAAATTTATGAGGATATTTTTGAATTCAAGTTCGTACAAGATAAAAGCCAAAAAACTTGGCATGAAGATGTTTCATTTTTCAAAGTATATAATTTTAACTCCTCGACCAAAACAATGAGTGAAAAACCGGTCGGTGGATTTTATCTTGATTTACATCCTCGTGCTGGAAAATATTCGCATGCTGCCGCATTTACACTTATCAATAGTTGCGATACATCACATTTGAGTCGTTCTCAAGAGAGAGAACCTAATATAGCAGCCATGCTGTGTAATTTTCCAAAAAATGAAAACGTCCCATTCGATGATGTGGTAACTTTTTTCCACGAATTTGGCCATATTATGCATTTTATGTGTTCAAGCACTAAATTACCTCAATTTCATTCAGATAAAACCGAGACAGATTTTGTAGAAGCGCCATCACAAACGTTAGAAAAATTTCCTTGCGAACCTTCGGTGTTAAAAATACTAAGTTGTCATTCTGAAACACATGAGCCATTGCCTGAAGAAGTTGCTTTAAAAATGAAAGAGAAAGATAAATTACATGCCGGCTATTTAAAGAAAAGACAACTCGTATTTTCGACATTTGATTTTTATATCCATAATTTGTCAATGCAGCAGTTGGAAAATCTTGATTTGAAATCTTGTTTTTTACAAATTCAACATGATATTTTAAAACTTCCCTCTGTCATTAAGGATAGTTTTCCTGCATCTTTCACTCATTTAGTTGGCGGTTATGAAGCGGGATATTATTCCTATATGCTTTCAGACACCTATGCAGCAGATATGTTTGAAACTATCTTCAGTCGTGATCCTCTTTCTGCTGAACGTGGAATGCATTACCGTAAAACTCTTTTGAGTCCAGGTGCTTCAAAAGATGGGGCTCAATTAGTTCGAGATTGTTTAGATAGAGAGCCAAAATTAGATGCCTTCCTCAAAAAATGTGGCTTGGAAAGTAAGACAGTATCTTCAGATAAAAGAAAGGAGAGAGGGGAATTAGCTGAAGAGACAAAAGAGCATAAGATTAGAAAGCTGTGTGCTTAGCTTTACGTTTACTGTTTTTTTAGAAAAAGTAGCGCGGACTAAGAAGCGCTAGCAACCAGTCCGCGCAGTTCAACATCACTTACATGGACAGTCTTCTTAACTACACTCAGTTCATAAATTTCAGGATTACAATTTATAGACAATAATTTATATGTTGCAACTGATGATGCGGTATATGTTGCAGATACTTTAATCCATTCGCAGTCATGGCGAACATTATTTACAAATTCACTGTAATTATGCCCGATTTAATATCGAATCCCCGCATAATGAAATGTCTTATGAAGAAGCAAAGGAATTGTTTAAATAGAAATGCAACCCCATAAGACTCACCTGTAATACTTGTTTTTTAATTTAAGCTAGCTGAGGCAAAAGGTACGTAATCCAGAGACTGCTTTTTGACAGGAGATTCGACTTTTTCCTCTTTTGGAGCACTGCTCGCCAATAATCCCATTGTATTAATGGCTCGTACGGCACTGAAACCACTTGATTGTACCTTTAATTGCTCAGCTGCTAATTCATCATAAATCACTTGATCTTCTCTTAATAAATCTGACTTATCTAAATTATATTCTTTTTTCCAAAGATCTTTATTTTCGACCATGTCTTTGATGAAGTCTCTTTTCAAATCTACGTGCAGATTATTTTTTAACCCTGATGTATAAAAGATAAACCCAAATGGGTGAGCAGCCGCAGGACGCTTCGAAGGATCATACATGGTATCAACTGTCTGAGGATAGGAAAATATCAATTCTCCATCTACCAAAACATCATCAACCGCTCGACTATCCGGGTTCATTTTATTCTTAGGATGATTTTTTGCTATCTGTGCCAAACGCATTCTCGCTTTTGCTACATTTTCTGACATCTCCATTTCTCGCATGGCATGATAAACATCATGAATAGCACCAGCGAAAGCCGTCTCAAAACCATAACCATCAACTGTTGCCCTAAACTTTCCTCTTTGATCCTGATATCTAAGATATGATTCTTTTTCCGGCAAATACATTGCAAGAGCAAGTTTTCCAGCTGTTTTTAAAGCTGCATAATGCCCTGGCTCGATATAGCCATAAGTCGGGATGAGCTCAACCGGTTTACGTTTCAATGTGTTTGCTTTAGCATTTATAGCTGCTTGAAACATTGTAAAACTAGGGACTAACATGATTTTTTCTTCAATCAATTCGCCATCTTTGGCAGCACGCATCCAAGTGAGCTCTCTCATACAGGCTAATACATGATTGACTATAGAAATAAGTGGAGAATAACACCCTTCATTCGGCGCAACTAAAACATAATAATGTTGTTCTGATCTGGGTGCTGAATTCATTTGCTTGGAAAACTCAACCCACTCAGAGTCAGTAAAGTTAAAGAAACTTTTTAATAATGGTTCTCGTTGAGCCGGTGGTAATTCAGAAAGCGAGATCCCCTCTTTTTGAATTAGAGTTTTATCAAATAAAAAGCTACGGATATGTGTTGGAAGACTTGCTAAATTTTGTAATGGATATACAGTCACGGTTCTCTTAAGTTTGTCTTCATCGTCTAGATAGCTATGCACAAGATACGAAGTAAGATGGTTAATTAAAGTTCGAACCGCTGCATCTAAAACATGCAAAGTTGCAAATTGTCCAACTGATATTTTATTCTGTTTGAGAAGCTGTAAAGCTGCCAAAAATAAGGTTCTTGATTCTTTCTCATCTTCTACAATGATCAACTCTTCCGATAATTGTTCTTGTAATTTTTCAGCTCGTTTAGAAACTGCACTAGTTTCTAATTCAGCTAGGACAGATGTTCTCTCTTCTTCTGGAATAGAAAGGATAATTTCATTATAAGCTTCATTATATTTCATTTCGTATGGTGCTGTTATTGATTGACTTAACATAGGTAAAGTTTCCGTATATATGATTTAAATTAGCGGGTTTTATTAAATTAAAAATAAAAAATATTAATTTTTCGTTTTATTTGATTAACTAAAAACGCGATCTTTTAATTTGCATATGGTGGGAAATACATATGCAATTTTGCAATTAAATTCTTATTATAAATTTCCCCATATCGTCGAACCTATCGAATGGGGCGTCATATTCATTGATAATGGTTAAAGTATCTTTCGTAAGATTAGTTCCTTCCTCTAATTTTGCTAAAACTTCTTTCGCATCTGACACTTTAATTTTGTTTAACGAATCAAGTTTTTCTTTAGCACGTGCAAATTCATCATCGCTTAATTTGCTTAATGGCTCACATTCAGACTTGCCGTCACGTAATTCTTGTTGTTGTTTACATAAAAAAGATAAACAAGACAAATAATCTGGTTTAAGAAAATTCCATTTAATAAGTTCGTTATAAAATTGTGAAGCATTTTTTATTTTGGCTCCATGTATTAGAAGCAAATTTACAATATGCAAATTAAGATTAAATGCAAAATCTAATAAATATAATTTTCTTTCAATATGCTTATCTTCAGGGAGATTGATAGAGATATTGACATTCGCTCCAGCCATTATTAATTGTGCTGCATTTTCTCTATGATGGCCCAATACTGCTTTGAACAATGCGGTCTCTTTTTCTGTATCTGTTAACTCAAGATTACATCGCTTAGATTGAATCAATTTATCCAATATCTCGACTCGATCTAATTCTGTTGCAAGCATCAATACTGTCTTTCCCTCAGTATCTTGTAAATCAAGATTGCAATCGGAATTATCTATTATCATGAATGCAATTTCTTTATTGCCATGTATAATTGCGTTCGTCAAAACGTTACTCAAAAAAGGCTTATATTCCTTTTCAAATGAAGACGAATTTTTAAGAAGTTCTAGAATTCTTTTAACAGTCCTTACTCTGGAACTAGTTAACTCTATATCTTTTGTAGGCTCCAAACTTGCTTCGAAGAAAGCTTCAGAAACCAAAGATGGGATTGGATTCTTATGAACTCTATCCAAATTAACTCTATCTAACATTTAATCCTCGTATATATAATGACAATGAATTGAATAATTGATTGCCTTGTTGAGATCAAGATTTTAATTACTGATCTTTTATTGTTTAATTATAAATGATGTGAGGAATACTAAAACAAACATTAAAGAAAATATAGGGTATCGAATACCATATTATGTGATGTTGTAGCGGTTATTGAAGGTATCACAGCACGGAGTGCATTTCAGGCGCATTAAAAAACTGGTTTAACGTTCAAAGGGGTCAAGAAGTGACATTTTCTACATATAACTTTTCACTACTCCTATAACATCCGTACTTTTTAAACTAGGAGTGAGCTGTCGAGATACTTCTTGGTCACAACAAAATTCGTATACAAAACTTAATCGATTTTTTATGTCTGCTAATTGATTCTTTTCTAATTTACCTTCTTTTTTAATTGCATTTAGCATGAGAAATACGATATGAATTTGTTTGCCATGATCGAGACTAGCTTGTAGTTCTTTTAAAACAAATATCATTCGGCTATGAATTATAGATTCTAATTCAGGAGAGAGTTTATTAAGAAGATTTAAAGAAATTTCGTATCTTATTTTATTAGGAATACATGAAATGAGAGATTTGACTGCATCCGAACAATCAAGTTGCCAATTCATGCCTGCATTTATCAAACTGTCTAAGTAAATAGGCCAAAACTGACGAGAAATATAAGTTTCACATTTTTTCATTGCATTAATACAATTAATAAAATCATCAAGCGAGTCAACATTTCTCAATCGTTTAATATTAAACTTAATAATATTATACCAAACAAGCTCCACATTAATTATTTCACTTAATTTATGTATATGGGGTGCACACTGATTTAGTAGATCAGAAGACTCTTCGTCTTTATGAATAAGGATATTAAAAATTTGATAAAATTGTTTGATATTTAAGTCTTCTACAAATGCAATTAAATTCGGAATTAATCTTGCATCTCGAGTTTCTTCAGGAGTATTGAAATACATATTTATTATATTATGACGCAGATTTTCTGGAACATCTTCACTATTTTTTATAAAAATCTTTATTACATTGTCATGTAGTTTTGGATCATGAAAGTATTTAAAAACGTTCTCAAACAGATTTGGTAAATAGGTTTTTGGAATCTTCGGAATAATTGATGCTAATTGGGTAAAACACAAATTATTTACAAGTTCGCGAGGGTCGTTCATATTTTCTAACAATACATTAACCACTTTATCCCACGAATCTTTAATATATTTTTCGTCTATCGTAAAAATATGATATTCTGGAAAAGTTATACGCGTTAAGTCGAGCAAAACAGTGACAATATCACTCCATTTTTCTTTTGGAAAATAGGATGCGTATCTATCTAATATGTCTTTAGTAACAGCCCTTTTTTTATTTCCTTGAAATATATGATCCATAAAATATTGCAGACATTTTTTTATTTGTTCTGCCACCATTGTCCAATCACAAGTTTCGAGATCATGTTCAATATAAACCTGTATTAGTTCTCCGATAGTTGCCTCTGAATAATATGTACTCGAATGAATTCGAACAAAAAGTCGTTCAATAATATCATTACGTTGTATATTTGAAGTGAACTTGACATATTGTATCAATGCATCGGTTAAAGATTGATTTATCATTCCATTATAATTATGTCCAACTTCATTTAACAATATATTTGCTGATATTTCTTTTTTTTGCAGTGAAAGATGCGGCATGATGATCGCTAAAGCTTCATAAATTAAGCGATTGTCTTCACTGTTAATTTGCGAATTAAGTGTAGCAAAAGCTGTACTCCATTGAGATGGCGTCACATGTAGTGCACAAGCGTCGAGCATTTTGGCTGCAGGTTTTTTATCATAAGATTTCAAACGAGATAAATTCTCTTCGATAATGTCAGGACTGATACTCATTGGAGTAAATTCAATTTTCTGTTGGGGAGATAATGGGTCGATTATAACTTTTGGATTTTCTTTTTGTTCCCTTTCTATAAGTGCATGGAATGATGTTAAATCGATAAAACAATCTTCTGTATTAATCAATGTGAGGTTAAGATTTTTTTCAAATAAAATGGCATATTTTCTATAAACTGAAAAAAACGCAGTAAGCAAATCAACAAATATTCCTTTTACATCGTTGGTTTTAGCATATTTATTGGTGTATTCTTCGAGTTCTGCAATCAGTTGCTTTATGCCAGCTTCTGGATCACTCTCGTGCTTGCTTTCACTTTTTACTACTTTGTTTTCTTCAGATGTGAACTTAAATTTTTGCAATTGTCTCAGACAAAATTGCACGTGTTGGCATTCTAGTTTGAAAATACCAGTTTTATCTGCAACAGCCTTAGCATCTTCTGAATATTTATTAAATAATGTCAGTAAAGTGATTTTTGGATCAATAATCCCTTTCGCCAATTGCTGATTAATTATGTCTAAATAAAACCTCGTTTTTGCCATCTTTATTCCTCATGAGTATGCAATAACTTTTTTGATTTATTAAGTTCAAAAGATATCTATCTCTAAAATTTTGTAGGATGTGATACCTTGTACGCATTAGCAAATAATATAGCAGTCTGTATTATTGCTTTTTTTTGAATTAGATGTTTAAGCGTTGAAAGATGTGCGTCCTTTACGCTAAAACATGATAAACATTAAATCGATAAAACCTAATTCAAAAGATTTATTTATTAATTCATGTTTATTTTTACATTTCAATTTTTCTTTAATTCGAGTTAAATAAAATTCAATTGTACGCTCTGATAAATTCCCTCCGCTAAATTCGGAGCTTGTCATATTACAGGTATTCTCGCTAATAATGCCCAATTTTCGAAAATTATATATGAATCCTGTCAATTTTTATATGATAAAAAATAATAATTAAAAATAATATCATTCATAGACAATACTCAGTAGTTCTTAAATAAATAGTTGCAAAAAATAAGACATTTATATAGCACCCCATGCCGAAATTCCATGTTAATTCGAGCATAAGCTTTCGATCAGTGTAAAAATTCTCATCACTAAAATTGGATACTTATGTCAACAGTCCTTTTCTGATTATTTGAAATACTATTATGTGAAAAGAATCCAAACATACAATGTTTATTGATTGTACATATTTATCTTAAAACTTAAAAATAATCATTGCATATGGGTTAAGGTTTTCTTGTGTCGTTAACTCTTTAATAATTTGGACAAATTATAATCTTCACGTTATTGCTTAAGTACTAATTTGAATTAGTGCTTGTAAAAGGATTCATTTTTTTAATATATAAAAAGATTTGTTTAAAATGATTAATTAATAGTACTGAAACTATTAAACAGAGACATCCTATTAATGACACATTATTAATTGTTTCATTTAAAAAAACTATAGCGATAATAACTCCAGTTATTGTTATTAAATAAGTAATCATTGTTGCAAGAAAAGCACTTGAATTCTGTATAAGATAAAAATAAAGAAAAAGAGAAATACCTGAACCGATCACACCAAGCCAAAGTAATGAGAATATTTCTAAAAATGAATGGGGCATATTCCAAGAATGATTTTCAAAAAATAATTTCATTATTAACATTAAAAATGTCGTAAAGACTGCAGCCATGGCAGAAATCAAAAGAATGTTATCAGTTTTAGCATAGTATTTGAGATAATTGGCAGCAATTCCATATGAAATGCAAGTCAATAATAAAGCTATAATATCGATAAAAGATTGGTTAGTTAATGTAAAATCATAATTAATGATAATAATTCCAAGCAATCCAAATAATATGCTCAATATATTAATATAATTAAATTTATCCTGAGTTGGAAAACAAAAAATTCCTAATAAAAAAGTACAAAGTGGTGTTAGACCGCTTATGATGGAAGCTAACGCACTTGAAATATTTTTTTCCGCAAACGATGTTAAATATAATGGAATAGCCATATTGAATATTCCAATTATCAAACCATCAATTATTAATAATCTAAATTTTTGAATTTTAATTTTCCATATAAAGATTATGGAAATTAGTGATATGGCACCTATTAACGTACGATATAAAACAATTTCTGTTGGCGTTAGTGATGGTAGCAAAATTTTAATTAGAGATAGAGAAATTCCCCATCCTAAAGTTCCTAAAAAAATAAAGCAAAAGAAATTAGTCATACAATATCCTTTCTTTTCAAATTTTTGTTGTTTGGATAATAATTTTATATATTCAAAAAAATTAATATTTCGAATTTTACGAAATGTCTAAATGTTGTTTTAAGTAATTTAATAGTTGCGGAAATTGAGTATATCCTGATTTTGTATTTAAGTGTCCACCATTTGAAATAATGATTTTCTCAGACGATAATTGCTTGCATATAAAATTAAAATTTTCCGGCGTCACATAAGGATCATTGTCGCCATAATAACAAATAAATTTTTTTACTTTACTTTTAATCTTATTCCATGCAATATCAGTATTAAAAAAGCTATAATTTATTTCGTCAAATTTAGGAATACCAATTTCTCCAGTAAAAGGTCCAACTAAAACCACTAATGGTAATTTGCAATAATAACGTTCTAACAATCTTAAAATAAAAGCACATCCCAGGCTATGTCCTATTAAAATAGAGTTAGTGTTAATTAAATGAGCATAAGAATGATTAAAATATTGAAACCAATTTTTTAGATTTTGATTTTCTGGTGTCGGAAAATGAGGGATATAATTTGCGATATTTAAGTCATGAAGATGTTTACTTAACCATCCAAACCAATTTTCTTCCGGATATCCATAGGCACCATGGAAAATAAAGACGTTCGTCATGATGGTCTACTCCTGGAAAATAATTGTCTTATCGAATTGATCTAACATCTTAACTAAATCCCAATAATTATCATTTTTGAGAATGACATGCCCTAATCTTCTCAAGGGCTTAGGGAATTCAGGAATGATTTGATTTGGTTTGTAATAATAACTCAATTCTTCGAACTCATATTTCTTTATTGCATCATCATCTATAATTGATTTAAATTTATTGATGCTTGGTCTGTAAAAAAACCGAATTCCAGCATATGTTTTATGGGTATTTTTAAGATTAATATTCTCAATATCTAAGTCCAAATATGTTTCATAAACATAATCAAAATAATTAATATTTTTCGAATAATTGATTAACTCACTGATTTTGTCCCCTGCTAATCTTGCGGCTATTTCCATAAGAACGGGTTGACCTTGCTTGTTTATTCTTATTTCAGCATGGAATGGACAGTTGTTTGCTCCTAATGTTTTTATTATTGAATTCACGTAATTTTCTATCTGAACTCTAATGGCTTGATTAATTGGTACATTAACCACATGACCTATTTCAATAAATTCAGTTTGATCAGATAGAAATTTTTCAGTTAGACTAAAATAAGTAATATTGTAATTTTGCACAACACCTTCTAAACTATATTCTTTACCATCTATATATTCTTCATATAATAATGTTTGAGATAATTTATGTCCCCATAAAATATCCTCACCATTTAATATGCGTAATGCAGCTGTAATTGCTTCTGATTTATTTGTGACTTTTTTAACATTTACGCTACCCGCGGCATCAACAGGTTTACAAATTGCTGGAAATCCTATTGCTTCAATGGCTTTTTCAAGATCATTGAGAGAATTTACTACACGGTATTTTGGTATTAAAATACCAACATTTTGTAAGGCAAAACGCATTAAATCCTTTCTTCTAAAATTTTGCACTTTATCTACATCAATACCAGGTAACAGTAAATAGTGATTTAAAGTAACTGACAATGGAACAAAATATTCAAATCCTGGAATAACTGCGTCAATGTTAATAAACTCAGCAATCTTTTTGACACAATTTAATACCTTAAGTGTATTGCTTGTATCTACTTTAATTGATAATAAAGCTGATTGAATTAAATTATCAGGTACAATTCTTAAATCGGAATTTGCAGTAAAGATGATAATATTATACCCATTTGCGATTCCATGTTTGAGTAATGATAATGTAGATCCATAGGGTTCAATAAATAATAT
>JANWKO010000062.1 GCA_025451335.1 Gammaproteobacteria bacterium | reverse complement strand
TAGCAGTTGAGTCGAATTTTCATCAACGGCATGGAGGTGTACGGGAAATCACCTTCCAAGCGTGCCGTGCTAGTCGATTCTGCAGTTACTATAATAAAGATAACCCTCATCTTCTGGATCCGAACGATGTTTTTGTTACAGAATGGCCTTTAACTGACATTTTAGTAAACGAACCTCGTATATATATTTTAATAGCTTCATTATTTAGTATTCGAGGTTTAAATGATGAAATAAAACGTCGTCTTCGATTTATCAGCAAGGAAATATGTTATTACCTAACAAAATGCATTGATACTTATGTACAAAAACTCTACTCACAAGAATTGGATGAAAATGAGGCAAGTAATCTTTCATTTGCTATGGAGATATATAAAAGATTACCTTATAAAATATATGATTTTAGTAACTATGTCGAACCACCAGAGAAGCGGCCTTACTGGCATGTCCGGAACTTCATCGAACCTCCTGAAGCAGTTGTAAAAATTTATATAAAATTATTTGAAATAAAATTTTACAAAACAACTGCTAGACTTATATGGGATATATTACTTAACCCCAAAACCAAAAATAATCCTGCCATCTTAGAACTCATAAAATATTGTCCAGATGTTAATGAGCGAAGTAAACTATGGTCTGAACTAGAAGAAAAAATTGATATGGGTGAGTGCGCGGATAAGTCTAAGGGCGGTATGCATAACTGGACATTGTTGATGTATGCAGCTCGTGATAACAATAGTCCAGCAGCAAAACTGTTACTTGCAGCAGGAGCAGATAAAGCTATGACAGCTCCTCTTTATCAAAGAGAAAGCCTGGAAAAAAATCAAGAAAATAGAAATGTAACAGCCGGAGAAATTGCTTTTTTAAATGGGCATAAAGAGCTTGCGGAGTTGTTAGGCTATAAGCCTGAAGTCGAAGCTGCATGCCATCTTAGAACCAGTTTAAAACCATCATAAGATGGTTGCGCGATTTCCTTCTATCACCTGACCAATTTCTAATAATTTAAAATTGGGAAATTCTTGTAATCCTGCTCTTGCAGAATCAACAGAATTTTTATCTAAAATCATGACTAAGCCCACACCCATATTAAACGTGCGATATGCTTCGCTATCATTTAATTTGCCTAAATCACATAAAATAGAAAATAGTGGTTGCTCTGGCCAAGCATTCTTTTTAATTTCTACGCTGCAACCTTTTGGTAATATACGTGGAATATTTTCCAGTAAACCACCACCAGTAATGTGCGCCATACCTTTAATAGGGACATTTTGTTGTAAAAGATGTAATACGGGCCGAGTATAATTAATATGTGGCTCAAGTAATGCTTCACCCACTGTGCGATGTAATTCCGGTAAATACGAATCCACTTTATATTTGCCTACTTCAAAAAATAATTTACGCGCTAGCGAATAACCATTGGTATGTAAACCACTGGATGTGAAGGCAAGAACCACATCACCAGGCCGGATATTTTTTCCTAAAATGGCTTTTTCTTTTTCTACTATGCCAGTAATCACACCTACTAAATCATGCTCGCCAGGCAAATACGTTCCTGGCATTTCTGCAGTTTCACCCCCAACGAGTGAAATACCATTTTCACGACAAGCAATTACCATGCCGGAAACGATTTGTTCGACGACTTCCGGTTTCAATTTATCATTAGCAATATAATCTAATAAGGTTAACGGCTTAGCACCTAATACAATAATATCATTCGTCGTCGCACTCACTAAATCCATACCAATGGTATCGTATTTATTCATCATGCTTGCAATCATAATTTTCGTGCCGACACCATCAATGCTTTGCACCAAGACAGGATGCTGGTATTCATTCATAATGGATTTCAAATCATAAAGCGCGCCAAAGCTGCCAATATCGGTTAATACATTTCTCGAAAATGTGCTTTCGACACCTTTTTTAATGCGTTGCACTGCTTCATTTCCAGCATGGATATCAACGCCAGCCGATTTATAATCGATAATAGTCATAATAGTTTCTCTCTCAATCCATTTTGCCATGCACTTTTTGCATCATTAATATCTAAATCAATACAACCTTGCATTTTTAATCTTGCTTCTTTGGTTGTATACCCAATTTCAAAAATAGAAGTATGATGAATTGCAAAAATTTGTTTTAATGCAGGTAAATTTTCTTTGGCAACCTCTAAAACAAATCCACCCGTCTCACTAAATAATTGTTTCTCCGGCAATAAATCACCCGGAATATTGACGACACAGCCAATTTGATTTTTGAAACTCATTTCTGCTAAGGCAACGGCAATCCCACCATCCGAAATATCATGGGCTGATAAAACGCATTCTTGTTGAATGGCTTCATTCACAGCAAAAATTTCCATGGCAATTTTACTTAAATCAGGTTGCGGAACGTTGGCACCTAATTCATTGAATAAATCATAATATACACTGCCACCACATTCATCTTTGCGCTCACCAACTAATACCAGCACAGAGCCATTGCGTTGGAAATTCTTAGTCACAACTTTTTTCACATCGGGCATATTACCCAAACAACTAATCATCGGACTGGCTGGTATCGCACCTATTTTAGATTCATTATAAAGTGACACGTTGCCGGAAATAATGGGTAAGGGGGCGCCAGGATAGTCTTTTAAACCTATTGCTGTGCAGGCGTCAGCAATACCGCGCACTGATTCGGTAAAATCCCACATTTGCTCTGGTTTTTCTGGATTACCAAAACAAAGACAATCTGTCACAGCTTGGGGCAAAGCACCCACCGCTACAACATTGCGCGCGGCTTCAACTACAGCATTTACAGCACCCCAATAAGGATCTATTTTGTTATAACGTGGACATTGATCTAGTGATAAGGCAATCCCCACTTGACGAATTTCTTCGGGATATTTTTCTTCGTTAAAAGGTTGCATGACACCTGCATCCGCTTCACCTGCTTCTACAACCGTTCTGCCTTGCACTTGTTTATCATACATTTCAAAAATCGGTTCACGTGAAGCAATGTTTTCATGTGCTAATAACTTCAATAATATATCGTTATAATCTGTTGGAGTGGGTAACCAAGGTTCGTGTAAATCTTTCTGGCCAGGAGCAAAAGGACGATCATACAATATCCCTTTTGTGACATCACAAGCACGCGCATGAATGATTTCTTTACCATTAAATTTCACGACATACATATCATCGGTGCGAATTTTGCCGACAACACTGGCTTTCGCACCTGCCGAAATATCTGGCAAAGCAAAAGTTTGATTGTAATGAGTCAAAATTAAATCCACTAATTCAGGGGGCACAACCCACATGAAACGTTCTTGCGTTTCGGAACAAAGAATGACAGAAGGATGCAAGTGCACCATACTCGTTGGCACTTTTTCTAGTTCAATCTCTGCGCCATAACCACCTGCTTCGGCGAGTTCAACGCTTGCACAAGCCACCCCACCCGCGCCCAAATCTTTAAAACCGACTTGGTTAATCAAATTCCTTTCGCGCAATATATTAAATAAGGCGTAATTGGCTTTAAGTAAATGCCGCTTTAAAAAAGCATTGGGTTCTTGCACAGCGCCTTTATTTTGTTCTTGATGTTCTTCAACCAACTCGGTTGATGCAAAGCTGGCGCCCCCAAAACCGCTGTTATCTGTCGGTTTTCCAACTAAAATGAAAACATGATTTTCGGCATTTTTTGCAGCGTAAGAATGAATCACGTGATCATCACGAACCACACCCAACGTCACAACAGTCACTAGACAGTTTTCGTTATAGCCTGGATCATAATAGACATCCCCTGCCAAATTAGGCACGCCAATCGGATTGCCATAGCCCGCGATGCCAGAGACAACGCCGTCCTGTATCCAATTCGTTTTTTGCCGTTTGATGTCGCCAAAGCGCAAACCGTCTGCGACTGCGATGACTTCGGCTCCCATACAACAGACATCGCGCACATTCCCGCCTACTCCTGTTGCCGCACCTTCAAAAGGCACAATTTGGGATGGATGATTATGCGATTCATGACTCATCACAATGCCATATCGATGACCTTGATTATCGCGTGCCACTTCGACTATGCCAGCATCTTCTTTCGCGCCTAAAATGACATTTGGACCATCTGTCACTAATTTTTTTAAATGCTTACGGCTACTCTTATAAGAACAATGTTCTGATCCCTGAATGGACCATAAAACCAGCTCCGGTAATGAAGGTGGGCGTTTTAAAATGGTGTTCTGTATGGTGAGAACTTCGTCAACGGTAAGAACAAGGTTATATTTTTTTAAAAGTGCTATAATTTCTTCACGTGATAATTCAGTAAAATCAAATAATTCTGGGGAGATTAAGTTTTTCATCATCGTCATAATCCAGGGTCAGCCTCGTAATGGCGCCTAAGATAACAGTAGTAGCCAAATATTACTAGACATTGCCGCTCACACACACCATAATTTGCGTTTTTCTTTTGCTCATTTGAGGAGACATAGGGGGAAATGAGTCAGAACATTATCGAATTACGCGAAGTCTCGAAGTCTATCCATGGCCACGATGTTTTATACAACATCAACCTTGAAGTTAGAAATGGGGAATTCCTTACTTTATTAGGTCCGTCTGGTTGTGGAAAAACAACTTTGCTGCGCCTTATCTCAGGATTTGAACAACCTACTACGGGAAAGATATTTATTAATGGCAAAGATGTCGCAGGCTTGGCCCCACATTTGCGCCATGCGCATACCGTTTTTCAAAGTTACGCACTATTTCCTCATATGAATGTTGTTGAAAATGTAGCTTTCGGTCTGCGCTGTCAAAAATTACCTAAAAAAGAAATCGACGAGCGAGTCGCCGAAGTCTTAAAAATTGTTAAATTGGAAAAATACGCCTTACGCAAACCGGAACAACTTAGTGGCGGTCAACAGCAACGTGTTGCTATTGCTAGAGCGGTTGTTAATAGACCCTTGGTTCTTTTATTAGACGAACCTCTCAGCTCACTAGACTACCGGTTGCGCAAAACCATGCAAATTGAATTAAAACAATTGCAACGAAAACTCGGTATTACTTTCATTTTTGTGACTCACGATCAAGAAGAAGCGCTTTCCATGTCCGATCGGGTGGTGGTCATGCAAGAGGGATACATTGAGCAAATTGGCACACCCCGGCAAGTTTATGAAGATCCACAAAATCTAGCGGTCGCGAAATTTATTGGCGAAGCGAATATTTTCGATAGTGAAATCGTTGGCATGGATGGCAAACAAATTACCGTGATGATCCAAGGCAAACAGCGCATGGTAAAAAGCACCAGATCATTCACTGTCGGGCAAAAAGTTTATCTCCTAGTCCGGCCTGAAGATTTACGCGTATGGAATGCGGAAGAAGCTGGCGACACCAGTGATATGCTTCCTGGAGTAGTAGAAGAAGTTATCTACAAAGGAACCACGGTAGACTTAATGGTTCGGCTCACGAATAACAAGTTAGTTGCTGCCACGAAATTTTTTGATGAAGATGATGATCGCTTGGAATATAAAATAGGCGAACCCGTCTGGACAACCTGGTCGCCTGGATGGGAGGTCGTCTTGCCCCATGAAGAATGAAAATGGACTCAAATATTTTTCCTTAAGCGTTATTTGGATTTGGCTCATTATTTTTGCCTTATTGCCATTTCTATTAGTTTCGATTGTGAGTTTTTTAAGTCACGATGAAAATCATTTAATTCGCTTGCCTTTTACCCTAGCGCATTACATTGATTTAAATAATGCGATTTATCTGAAAATTTTTGAGAAATCATTTTATTTAGCTGGCCTTTGTACCATTATCTGTTTAATACTCGGCTACCCTTTTGCATACGCCATCGCGCGCATGGAAAATCATTTTAAAAGTTTATTTATCTTGTTGATTATTATTCCATTTTGGACCAGCTCGTTAATTCGCACGTACTCCATGATTACAATCCTTAAGCCAAAAGGGATTATTAACTCTGTTTTATTGTGGTTAGGTATTATTGATAAACCACTCGCACTGTTATATTCCGATATAGCTGTTGTCATCGGGCTGATTTATAACCTATTACCGTTCATGGTTTTGCCTTTGTTGACTAATATCGAGCGTCTAGACAATCGACTTCTCGATGCGGCCCGTGATTTGGGAGCGAATCGGTTTACCACGTTTCGAAAAATTACCTTGCCATTAACTATGCCAGGTATCATTTCAGGATCCATATTGGTATTTTTACCGGCCATGACAATTTTTTATATTCCAGATTTGTTGGGTGGTTCGAAATCAATATTGCTTGGTAACCTTATTCAGAATCAATTTCTAGTGACACAAAATTGGCCGCTAGGATCCGCTATCAGTATTGTTTTTACTTTATTATTGGGTTTCTTATTATTTATCTATTGGCGCACCATGCGTGGCAAAGAGCACGGGAATCTGATATGAAATCAAAAATAATGCAATACTTACCCGCTTCTTTATATTTAACCCTTATTTATTTGTTTTTTTACATACCCATCATTATCTTGATTATTTACTCTTTCAACAAAGCCCAATATTCCTTATTGTGGCATGGTTTTTCGCTACGCTGGTATGAAGAATTATTTGCTGATACCGATCTTTGGATTGCAGTATGGCACTCACTTGTCTTAGGCTTTTTTGCTGCCACTGCTGCAATGTGCATTGGTTCGCTTGCTGCGGTAAGCTTGTATCGCTATGCATTCAAAGGAAGACAATTGTTATATGGCATGGTTTTTATTTTGATTCTCACCCCCGATATTGTGATGGGAATTTCTTTATTGATTTTATTTAGTTTTGTGAAAATTTCCTTAGGTTTTTGGAGCTTACTCCTTGCTCATATTACATTTTGTATACCATTTGTCGTCGTGACCGTTTATAGCCGTATGGCGAGTTTTGATGAATATATTTTTGAAGCTGCCAAAGACTTAGGCGCTAACGATGTCTTGATTTTTAGACGAATTATTATTCCTTTACTTTGGCCAGCAATGTTAGCTGGTTGGTTGCTCAGCTTCACCTTGTCAGTGGATGATGTGATTATCAGCTATTTTGTCACTGGACCAGGATTTGAAATTTTACCATTAAAAATTTATTCTATGGTTCGTTTAGGCGTTAAACCAGAAATTAATGCCTTATGTTCTGTTACGTTTGTTCTGACGCTGCTACTGGTTATTATTTCTCAAGTAGCGCTAAGGAAAAAACCATGAAAACAGTGCTCGCTTTGCTTCTCAGTGTTTTTGCCACTCCCATATTGGCTGCTAATGAAAATGTCGTCAATGTATACTCTTGGTCTGGAGTGATTCCGGATGCTGTCATTCAACAATTTGAAAAAGAATCCGGCGTCAAAGTTAATTTTTCGACTTTTGATAGCAATGAAGTCATGTATGCAAAATTAAAAGCGAGTAAAAACCCTGGCTATGATATCATTGAGCCATCCAGTTACTATATTGATCGTATGCGCCGTCAAGGCATGCTGGAAAAGTTGGATAAGACTAAATTGAGTCATTTTAATAATTTAAATCCTGACTTTCTCAATGCTCCCTATGATCCACACAACAATTTCAGCGTTCCATTTATTTGGGGCGTGACTGGGATTTTTGTCAATCAAGATTATTTTCCTGCCGAGAGCTTAGCTCGCTGGTCAGATTTATGGGAGAAAAGATTCACTGATAAATTGATGATGCTCGATGATACGCGTGAAGTCTTTTCAATGGCATTGCGTGTTTTAGGTTATTCTGTTAATGATAGTAATCCTGAACATATTAAACAAGCCTACTTGAAGTTAAAAGAATTACTGCCTAATATTAAGATTTTCAGTAGCGCTGTTCTTTCTATCTTAATAGATGAAGATGCACATGTGGGTATGGCCTGGAATGGTGATGTCTATAAAGCCTACAAAGAAAATCCCCAGTTGCGGTTTATTTTTCCAAAGGATGGTTTTGTGATTTGGGTTGATAATTTTGCTATACCAAAAGATGCTCCACATCGAACAAATGCTTATAAATTTTTAAATTTTATGCTACGTGCAGATATTGCTCGCACAGTGGCATTGGATAACCATTTTCCGACTCCCAATTTAGCCGGACAGAAATTGTTACCTCCTGAAATCAGAAATAATCCAATCGTGTATCCATCTCATGACATTTTGCGTCGCGGAGAATTCCAAACGGATGTGGGTGACGAAGCACTTTCCCTTTATGAAAAATATTGGGAACGACTGAAGATGGGAGGCTGATCATTCGTCGTCATCATTATTCAAATTCGAAGGAACGAATCATGACATCTATTCTGCAGTATGTCATAACACTGCTGTCCATTTTTTGGATTAGTTCAACTTTTGCCGCAAAAAATGTGGTGAATGTCTACACCTGGGCAGAAGAAATTCCGCACGATGTCATTCATCAATTTGAAAAAGAAACAGGCATTAAAGTCAATTACTCTACCTTCGATACTAACGAAGTCATGTTCGCCAAGTTACGGGCAACGAAAAATGCGGGCTACGATGTTGTTGAGCCATCCAGTTATTACATTGATCGAATGCGACGCCATAACATGTTGGAAACGTTAGACAAGTCAAAATTACCGAATTTTAAAAACCTAGATCCTTTCTTCCTAAATACAGCTTACGATCCCCAAAATGAATTTAGCATCCCTTTCGTATGGGGCATTACTGGCATTTTTGTCAATAAAGATTACTACACTCACAACACTTTAGTGAAATGGTCAGATTTGAATAATAATAAATTTACCAATCAATTAATGTTCTTGGATGATGCACGCGAGGTATTTTCCATAGCATTGCGCATGCTTTCTTATTCAATAAACGATAACAATCCCGATCACATTAAAGAAGCGTACTTAAAGCTTAAAGAAATATTACCTAATGTACGTTTATTCAATAGTGATGCTGTCGCTTCCATTCTGATTGATGAAGATGCGACGGTGGGTATGTCTTGGAATGGTGATTTATTCAAAGCTAACTTAGAAAATAATAAATTAGCATTCGTGTTTCCGAAAGATGGATTCGAAATTTGGGTCGATAATTTTACAATTTTAAAAGATGCCCCACACCGTGATAATGCTTATGCTTTTTTGAATTTCTTAATGCGTCCGGATATTGCAAAAAAAGTTAGTATGAATATTAACTACTCCACAGCCAATTTAGCGGCACGAAAATTAATGCCGTCGGAAATCAAAAATAACCCGACTTTATATCCTTCCAAAGAAGTTTTACGTCGGGGTGAATTTCAAACAGATATAGGTGAAAAGACGCTGGCCTTGTATGAGAAGTACTGGGAGCAGTTAAAAATGGGCGCATAAACGACAGCCAGCTCACAAAAATGAATGTCGAACAAAATGCAATGGAATAAGGGAAAAAGCAAAATCTAGGTGCCAGTGTTTACTTTCATCATCACGTACGGATTATAGGCTTCTGTCTTAAATCCATATTTTTGATAGAGCCCATGCGCATCTTCCGTCATTAAGAACCAACGGAATATGCCCTTCAGCCGAGGATGTTCTAAAAGATATTTCATTAAGGCTTTACCGACGCCTTTCCCGCGATGTTCGTCGTCAATGAAGACATCCCATAAAGACGCAAATTCTGAAAAATCAGTTATAACACGAGCAAATCCAACTTGTTTACCTTGATAAAACACACCAAAACAAATGGAGTTTTCTATGACAACTGGAAAACGCTCTGGGGGCAATCCTGTTGAATAACGGGAAGGCACGCAAAGTAGATTATAGACATAATCTAAATTTAGGTTTTTCTTGGTGGCGGTAAAGGTATAATCGCCAAAACTTTCATCAGGATAAGGTTGTTGGTAAGTCATAATTAATATATCCTATTTCGCTTTGTGTATAATTTGTTCATATTAAGTATAGCTTAACTTATATTATCAGTATAAAATATCGCGCTGTTCAAGTAATCCATTTCTTTGGAGAATTATTATATGAAAAAAACGTTGTCGAAACTTATGATTATTTTATTGGGTGCAAGTCTAATTGTTTGCTCACAAATGAGCAAACAAGATGTAGGCGTGATTACAGGTGGTGTGGCAGGCGGTTTGCTGGGTAGCCAGTTTGGCCATGGCACAGGGCAATTACTCGCTATTGGTGCAGGCACATTAGCAGGTGCTTATATCGGTGGCGCTATTGGTAAATCAATGGATGATGTCGACCGTATGAAAATGACCCAAGCCTTAGAATCGAATAATATTGGTCAACCAGCCTATTGGCGCAACCAAAAAACCGGTACCGATTACACAGTCGTACCAGTCAAAAATGTAACCGTCGAAGGAAATCAATATTGCCGTGAATACCGCACTACAGCGATTATTGCGGGCAAAAGACAACAAGTATTTGGTACCGCTTGTCGTCAACCAGATGGCACTTGGCAAATGATGAATGGTTAATGTTGTGCAATAAAATCTCCGGCCATTTGGGGCCGGAGGTGTTTGATAATTATAAATACAAAAGAGGAGTATAAAATGAACACGAGAACTGATTCCGAACTGACAACACAGCTTCAACAAGAAAATGCTGATTTAAAAAATAAACTCTCTGCGCTTGAAGCAAAAATCGATGCTGTGAGCAAAGAGAATGCTTTATTAAGATCTTCAGTTTCTGATATTGATGCTAAATTTAATGCAATGCGTACTGAGATCGACATTGATTTTAAACCCATAAAAAAAGAAAACAAATTGCTAGCATTGAAATTCGCAGCCTATCAGCTTAAGCAAATATTCGAAACAGAGCGTCGTGAAGATGTAATGAAAGATAGAATATTTGATACCACACATAGTTGTATCCAGCGCGAAAACCCTTTGATTAAAGTTTTGGAATCACTTGAAAAAATGGAAGTGGATGACTTTATCCAATGGTATCCCTTTTTTATATTGAAATCTAATTATTTAAAGTACAAAGAACCTGATACTCGTGGTTTTAATTATTTTTCAAAAGAAACTCAACTGTTAAAAGAAATTCTTTCATTAGAACAGCAAAGAAATCCAAAAATAATGGATCACTGGGAAACAGAGTATGAAAAAAATAATTATGCCAAAACATATCCCAAGTACTTAGAAGGAACATATGCTGCTTTTTTTGCAAGCAAAAGACAAGACGATGTAGGTAAAAAACATCCTGAAGAGCCTAAAGTAAAAGTTGTTTCAGAAATAAAAGATAGTTTGCCAGAACAATCCAAAGCAGGATCATCAGAAGTAAAAAGCGTGCCACAAGGACAACACACACCAGTCAAATTTCATCTATAAAAATATAGAAACAACAAAGCAGTACAGCGTCGCATTTATTCCTCCTCTAGACGCTGTACCAAGCCATCGCCTCTAAAGATGGCATTGCAGAAAAAATCAATTTGAAATCAGCGCAGGTTTCTATTAGCTACGCTGATTTTACATCACATAGAAAGCTTACGCAGCTCACAGGTAGAATCGTCAGATAATTCTTTTAAAGGCTGCGTTGATTTAATATCAGTATTGACAGAATCGCTTTTACTTACGGATAGTTGCTTATCTAGAGTTGATTTAACATCAATATTTATTGATTTTCCTTCATTTGTAATCACCAATAGTTGACCCTCTGGCGTAGCCTTAAGCTTAAACACGCCGTCTTGCAAAGGAATTTCTGCTACTTTTTTAAAACCATCTCGCATGTCAAAAATAGAAATATAATGGTCTTGTAAACGCCACCCTGCATGCTCCCTCCTATCATATCTTGTCTCAGCAATTGCTAAATGTTGGTGAGGTAATTCCACCGGAGCTGTGTTAATAGAATAAAATGGAGGGGGTAAGATTTTCTTATCATAGCCTTTTTCAGTTATGACAAAAAATTGAAAAAAACTTGGATAATAATCTTTATACTGTTTTTCAAGCTCTTCATCATGCTGGATGTTAATTTCTTTTAAACACAAAATAGTATTATTGCTTAAAACCGTAATTTTAGGTGCTATCATGAGGGAGTTAAGATGAATTATCCACTCGAACTTACCATCTCGATCAACTGTTGCTAATCCTCCGTAAGACCATAAACCATCATAAATGCCTAACATATAACGATTTTCAGAAATACTTTCGATATTAGCGACAAATCTACCACCGACAGCAAAATCAAATCTCTTCAACGGAACGGATGAAGGAATGGGATGAGCAACTAATTTATTTTCTTTGGCATCGTATTGATAAATAACCAAACTCTCGCCGAATTGAATATGGCCTGCTTTTAATGCTACTTCTAAAATTTTATTTTTAACTTTATTTAGCTTGTCTAAAGGAATCGGATTTGGAGCGGGAAGCGAAGCTATCTCAATATCACGAACAACTTCGCCGTTAGGAGTAATAACTGTATATGCAAAATGATTATTTTTTTCTCGTACATACAATTTATTTCGTTCTAGTTTTATTTCATCAGACATCAAATAAAATTCATACTCTTTTCCCCCCGGTCCAACTTGGGCAATGGTTCCATCGCGCAAAATCTTATTGATGAATTTTTCCGAGCTTTCATCTTCTTTACTCGTTAAAACTTTTCCATCCAAATCTCTGATGAAAATACCTCCATTTAAAGAACATGAGATTATATGTTTTTTATCAAGAGACAACCCACAATCTGTCATATAAGATTTGTGTTCTTCGAATTCGCACTGCATTTCACCTTTGGAATAAATTCGCAACGAACCATTTTTTAAACCAACAACCTTTCTATTATCTGGCAATAGAGCAGAGCAAGTAAAAATATCATCCGATTTTATCTCATCTAGAGCTGCACTCTGAATTTTTGCATTGAAGCTATCGATATGTTTTATAAAAATAGATGAACCAATAGCAAACATTGAGTTTGCAAGGGATTTTTTTTGTTCTTGCGCGATTTTTATAATATCTTCGTCAGTTTTACAGCCGCGAAGTTTATCAATTGCTGCTCGCGTGGAAGAGATAGTCGCGTACGATGTTATATAAGGATAATTGGCAGATAATTCTTTATCCATGTCCTCTGTTGCCATATCGAGACAAAATTTAACTTGCGATTTTTCTTTCCCTCCTTCTAATCTTTGACTTTGCATGTAATTTAATCCTTTTAAATTTTTCCCAAAAAAAACGACACTTTACATTTATTTGGAAATTTTGCAACACTTAATTCGTTTTAAAAATTAAATTGTTCACCAAATATTGCTATTAAATAAATTTTCCAGATAAATTATTCTGTCAAAATAAGCATGCCTTTCAATGCGTTGGTCTTTTTGGTTATTTGTAATTAAAACACGCTAAATTGTCTTATTTTTTAAATTAGGAAAAAGCTCAAGCTTACTTGCAAACTCATCAATGACTTTTGCGCTGATTTTATTTTTGGAATATTTAATTTCACATATAGTAATGACTTTATCATCTCGATCAAATAACAAATCAATTTGAAATCCAGGATTATTTTTTTGAGTTGCTCGACTAAAATAACTTTCAGCACGATATTTAATACCATTAAAACCTAACAATGTGGCAATTTGATGTTGATATTTCCGACAAAATCGTTCAAACGAATAACCCAACCATTGCTGATATTGTGTCATATTCAAACCAATAGATGTATTTTTTATAAAATCACCGCGTTCGATTTGTTTAGTAACAGGTTTTAAAAATTTAAAATAAAATTGCAAATACGCATCTGTAATCGCATATCGTGACAAAAGACTATTATCAGGCTTATCGTAAGGATTATAACGTTCGATAAAACCACAAATCTCTAAATCATGAAGCAAGTCAGTTAGCATACCACCTGGCTTTAATTTTAAATGAAGATCTAATTCGGATCGAGTTAAAAATTTATATTTACTTAAAACTTCAATAATTTTTTTATAATATTTATTGTCTGGAAGACTGCTAGTGAATATTCTTTCATATTCATGAAGAAAAAAAGATCCTGGTAAAAATGATTCAGAAATAAGATCCAAATATATAGATTGATTATGTCGCAATCTTTTTAAATATTCAGGCATTCCTCCTACTGACAAATACGCATCTAATATTTCAGATAAAGAATGCTTACTTAGCATTTCTTTAGTTTCTATTAGGTTAAATTCTCGCAATGGCATTTCGTATTGCGAACGATTGTAAAGTGCTGAAGATTTAACAACATGATTAATCATAAAAGACGGAGAGGAACCGCACAAAATATGATAACCCACGCCAATTATCACCATTTTAATAAGTAATTGGCGTAAATTTATTTAAATTTTACGCCAATTAGCACTAATTATACCTATATTTGGCGTAAAGCGGAAAGTCATTTTTAATCAAATACCTGAATTCTAGCTCATCGGAGACCTTAAGGGCGACAAAAACCTACCCAAAGCATTGATTATCGATTCAGCAAAACCCTTTTTAATGAGATTTAAGCATTCGTTAAGCTTACCCATAGTAATCTATAAAAGAAATGTTATGCACTCGGGGACTCTCCCCTTAATGGATCTATCATTTAAAAATGAGGGATTATTTATGGCAAACATTCGCAATCTTGTTTTTGATGGTGCTGGAGTTGGTGTTGTAGCAGATGCTGGAGCATTAGTCGAATTAGCAAAACAACCTTCTTTTTCTTTTAAAAATATCACCGGTGTTGGTGGTTTTTCATCAGGATCCATAGCAGCATTATCATTAGCTTTAGAATTAACTCCAAATCAAATTACTGAATATTCCTTCGATACCGACTTCAAAAAATTCACTGACGGTTCTTTTCTGGGAGATATAGAGCGTTTAACAAAAACTTATGGTTTGTACGACCCAAAAAATTTCGTTGATGTGATCAATGGATTATTCAGTTACTCACCCAAGTTAAAAAAACTGTTAGACAAAAAACACGATATTACATTCGGAGATTTACAAGAACTTGGATATAAAACAGATTTACGTATTGTGGCAACAAACTTATATTTGGATGACCATCACAAACCTAGACTTGCTCCTTTTGTATTCTCTGCAGAAACCGCTAAAAATACGCCTATCGTTTTAGCAATTATGGCATCATGCGCCATACCTGGTGTTTTCCCTCCTGTTCGATTAACCTATCAAGGTGATGGATACTTTGTTCAAGATGACAAAGGACATACCTTTATCGATGGTGAACTCTCTTCAACATTAGTACCGATTAATTTATTTGATGTTCCTTTGCCAAAATCCATCAATTGTAATGTCATTCCAGAAGATCATCCCATTAAATTTTTGGAGCTTTTGATAGACGCAATAGAAGCCAATCATGTTGATACAAAAAAAACAGCAGAATATAAATTTCAAAACACAACTTTAGGATTTAATATAGAATCTTCTTCTGAACTCCGTGTCATAAAAAATTCTAAACTGCCCGTTAATCTTTTAGATCGTTTGAATGATTGCATCAATAAATTTATATTCGGCCCTCGTGATGCGCTTTTTCGTATGAGCGATGGCTTAAATAGAACAATCTTTATTAAAAATGATATTGTTAGTTCCACCAATTTTGATATTACGCTTGCTGAAAAAGATAAACTTTTTACATTAGGACAAAAAGCCGTAGCTGAAGAATTTAAAAATATAAAATTCAACACCGTGGGTGAAGAATATAAAAATAAAGCGGTTGCCGTTGGAAAAACATTTGTTACTCCGAAAAGTCCTATACCCAATCCAGATAAAACAATAAGTCGTTGTAGTTGCTTTCCGTGCTTCCGTTAAAGTCATCCCCCTCTTGATCATTCAAGAGGGGCTTGACTTGCACAGTAAAAAAGTTGTTCGAATTTGAAATATTCAATTTGTATGTAAATTCATGAAGATCATAAAGCGAGCGTTTTTTGTTCGCCTT
>JANWKO010000061.1 GCA_025451335.1 Gammaproteobacteria bacterium | reverse complement strand
TGATACCCATGATTAATGACATGGAACTGGAAAAAATTCTAAATTCAGCAAAACAAGCCGGGGCTGTCACTGCCGGCTACACTTTTATTCGACTTCCTTTTGAAGTGATAGATCTTTTCAAAGAATGGCTTGCTCAACATTTTCCAGATCGCGCCGAACATGTGATGAGCTTGATTCGTCAAATGCGTGGCGGAAAAGAATATGATGCAACGTTTGGTAGCCGTATGCGCGGGGAGGGTGAGTTTGCGAATTTACTGGAAACACGCTTTGATGTTGCTTGTAAAAAATTTAAATTGAATTGTTCGCATGTTTTTTCATTGGATACTAAAAGTTTCACTCCGCCTACTGTTGCAAAAGCTACCTCAAATCAACTGGATTTCTGGGATTGTATTTAATGTTAGGAACTGCCTATCGCTGCGATAGCTGAGTTGGTTCGCCAACAATACACCCTTCCTACATTATCAGGCAAGACCCATTTTGTTGAGTTAGGTTGGTGGTCGAGGTGGCTCTCTCGATGCGGTGTAAGTTCTGCAAGCTTGCTGTTATTGATTGACATAAGCCTCGAAAATCCGTATCCCGAAGCTCCGCAAGGATTTAATCAGGAACAAGAAAGCATTCTCACTCCTCGAACCGTATTTACTATAAATCGATCTAGCATAAATTTTATAGCTTACAATTACTAATATGCTTGTTTCCAGCTGGATACTCACCCTCAAAATCTATAAAAGCAGAAATGTAGTCTTGAACCAACCATAAAGTTTTAGCTTCATCAAAAAGTTTAGGAAAACGAATAGTTAATTCTTCCTTCATTTCTGCAACATTTGCTATAGTAATATTGTCTACCAAATAATTTAACCCTAATTGGATTTGTTCATCAGTGTCTTTAGCATATTTTACTGCATTCAAACTCTTACGAGCATTTAACAAAATATCCATTTTGTCTTCAACACCCTCTCTTGAAACGAACTGTTTTGATCGATATAAAAATAAAGCCATTGCAAAAAATCTCCCAAAGTATTAATATTTTAAATAGCATCAGGTTTATTAAAACATAAAACTTATGCCGCAACCATAATAAGTATTGAAATTTCCCAACTGTCCACTCAAACGTTTTCCCATCTCCACATCTGCAGCAATGTTCTTATTAATTAAAAATAACAAACCCGTATCTAAATTGTATCCTGGACCTTGTCTTGGTCCCGTACGAGTTTGCCCATAAATTTCCGCAAAATATTCTAACCAAGATTTAGGGTACCATCCGACCAAAATGTCTGGATTGAAGGTATTAAAGCGCCTACCTCCATTTCTTTCCGAATCACTCAGAGAAGCAACACCAAGCATTGTCGTTATATTAAAATTATTTTTGTTGAAAACCAAAATTCCGTTTAGCATATAACTATTTTTATTTGTGCCGTAGTTGCTGCTACCGGAAGATGGGATGTAAACTAATCGCAAAGCACTATTCCAAGAGTCGCTATAAGTTATATTATGTTTAAAAGCAAGGAATGTTGAATCAAGTCCAGAAAATTTCAATCGTGAGTTTGAAATTTCACTTGGCAAAAGAATGCTAACCTCACTACGCCACGGCAAGCCAATTCGAATTTTGGTCTGCGGATATAAAAATCCATTACCTTTATTAAGAAAATCATTATATTGCACACCACTTTCCATTGTATATTTGCCGTAAGGAACAGGACATGCACTGGTAGCGACTGTTGGACGTTTGAAGTAGTTAAGAATGGTTCCTTCTTTATACGGATATACATCTGTATTTGTCGATTGACGTAACGAAATGATGCCTGCAAACGATACGCTGCTAAAAAATAACAATAACAAACTCAAGGCAAATTTTTGCATCATAACTTGTGACTTATCCGTTACTTTAAATATTTATATGCTGAACAATCCATACTTAAAATGGTAAATATTTTTACCATTAAATTGAGATTAAAATACAATTTGTCCTATTTCCTTTTTCAGTAAAAACAACTAAAGCTTAATTTAATAAATTGAGTATAATTTAATTCATAGCCAATGCAAAAAAATCTATATGCCGACCCAAAAAAGCGCCTCTCAAAATGAACGCCTGCCTTCTCATCACGAAGGATACCTTCTTAATTCTATTTTTAAAAATAGCATTGAAGGAATTGTCATATCTGATGACAAAAATACTATTCTGGCTGTTAATAAAGCATTTACTGAAATCATGGGGTATCAGGCTGAAGAAGTTGTAGGAAAAAATGGAACAATTTTTCGAGCATCACATCACAATAAAGAATTTTATAAAACAGTTTGGAATAAAGTAGAAAAAGAAGGCCAATGGGAAGGAGAAATGTGGGTTCGCCGTAAAAATGGGGAAACCCTTCCGGAATGGCTAATCTTTACAAAAATTAAAGATGAAGCAGGAAATATTCTTTTCTATTTGTCGATTTTTTCAGATATTACTGAACGTAAAACCACAACTGAAAGAATTCAATTTTTGACTCGATTTGATCCATTAACCCGATTACCTAGTCGCATTTCATTTCTAGAACATCTTTCTGATGAAATTAAACGGTTGAATTCAGTTGGGATACTCATTTTGAAAATTAATCGTTTTCACGCGATTAATAATGCTTTAGGACCTGACATGGGTGACGCTGTGCTGGAAGCAATAGCTGAGCGCTTGCAAAAAATTGCGCCTCAAGCTTTAATGATTAGTCGTTTTTCTGGCAGTGAATTTGGTTTACTTTTTTCGGGTAAAGATTTACCTTTACTATTAGCTAATCATGCATCATCAATTATTCATTCATTGACACACTCTTTTAAAGTTCAAGAAAAAGAATTATCACTTACGATTAATATAGGAATAAGCATTTCTCCCGAAGATGAAACCAATCCAAAGTTATTAATAAAAAATGCAGAAATTGCTATGCAGCAATCTAGAAATCAACTTAATACTTATTTATTTTATAAGTCTGAAATGAATGTTTCTGTATCTGAGCGAATAAAATTAGAAAATCAATTAAAAAATGCAATCGAAAATGAAGAATTGATTTTATATTACCAACCTTTAGTCAATTTAAAAACTCGAAAAATCATTGGTTCAGAAGCATTACTTCGATGGAATCTAAACAATGAATTAATATCAGCAGCTCGTTTCATCTCAATTGCGGAACAAAGTGGTTTTATTCATACTCTGACAGATTGGGTTTTACGAGAAGCTTGCAAACAGCTACAAAAATGGATTTCCGAGGGGTTTGGTCCATTTATTATGGCTGTAAACATATCGTCAACACAATTTAAGCAACCCGGATTTCAAGATAATGTTTTGACCGTGATCGAACAGATGCAAATAGATCCCCATTTTTTAAAACTCGAAATCACTGAGGATTTATTATTACATGATTTTGAACAAGTTATCTCAATTATGAACTCTTTAAAACAACGAGGAATAAAATTTGCTATTGATGATTTTGGCACAGGTTATTCGAGCTTGAGTTATCTATTAAAATTACCTGTTGCTCAACTTAAGATTGATCAATCTTTTACAAAAGGAATTACTACAACGCCCGAGAACAAAGAAATAATTAGAGCGATTGTTAGTGTAGCAAAAAGTTTGCATTTATCAGTTATTGCTGAAGGCATAGAAGAGCAAGATCAACTCGATTTTCTTTCCAGCCTTGGCTGTAATGAAGGGCAGGGTTATCTTTGGGGTAAACCCATGCCTCCTCAAGAATTTGAACAACTAATACAAGCTCAGAAACGATAAATAATTACTGTTAAAGCTCAGCAGTATAAACCGATGTAATAGCGTTTAGTGCTATACCATAACAAAGCTTATACTGCTATCAAATTTGGATCTATAATTACAATTTTAAATCTTTTCATTTAATTCCTAAATGAAGTTTTCCGAATCAAAAAACATTTTTAATATTTGCATAATAATTCATTTGGAATTCCAATATCAATCACTTCAACATGACCTAAATAATCACTTGCTTCTGCTTGAGTAAATCCTTTTTTCAAAGCCACAAACGTCAAAGTATAATTTGCTTTAATTGCAACACCTAAAGGTTTGCCTGTATCACAATCTAATCCAGAAGGAATATCAATTGCTAATTTTTTTGCTGGCACTGCATTTATTTCTTTAATGATATTATCAAAAGGAGGTTTGACATTGCCTTCTAATCCCGTCCCAAATAATCCATCCACAATCCATTCAGCACTGGCTAATTCATCAATCACACTGTCTTTTCCATAACAATAAATAATGGGAATATTTATTTTTTCTATTTTTTCATAATTCACTTTGGCATCAGGACTCAAAGTCTTTGGCTCAGAAAAAATCAGTACGCGCACTGGGATTTTATTTTCATTTAAATAGCGTGCTACAACAAATCCATCTCCACCATTATTTCCTTTGCCACAACAAATAATAACAGGACCTTGAATTTTTAGCGCAATTAAATATTCTGCAATACTACGGCCCGCAGTTTCCATTAACACTAATCCAGAAATGCCAAATTCTTCCATTGCTTTACGATCTAGTTCTCGTGCTTGATTTCGGTTTAATAACAATTGATTATTAGACATACCAAATTCCTTTTAACACCTTAGTTGAGCAGATCCATCTTCAAACAAGCATATCATAAATTATCGCTACAATTGTCCGTTTAAATGGCATTGTTTTAGATTCTACTTAAGTCATAGCAATAACGATCTAATATTGTATAAACAGGCCAACCTCGTAATTTTCTTCCAGCATAAGGCGACCATCCGCATTTGGTTTTTAATTGATTTTCTTTAACCTCTGCTACTTTATTTAAATCAACCAGCACAACATCATCCGTTTTCGGCAAATTAAATATTTCACGCGCGCGCTTGGAAGTTAACGAGATAATTTCATTTAACGTTAATAATCCTTCATGATGAGCATTTAATAGTAATGCTAATGTTGTTTCGATTCCTGGCATGCCTGACGGGCATTCACCATAAGGTTTGGCTTTTTCTGATACGGTGTGAGGCGCATGATCTGATCCGATGGTGTCAATAATTCCTGCCTGAATTGCATCAAACAAAGCGATATTATGTTCTTCAGCTCGCAAGGGTGGATTAACTACTGCTTTACCTTGTAAATGTTGATAGGCATTTTCATTCAGAAACAAATGATGCGGCGTCGTTTCTGCAAAAACAGGCAAGCCTCCTTGCTTAGCTTTTTTGACTAATTGAATTTCTGGTACAGAACTAAGATGCAAAATATATAAGCGTGTGCCATATTTTCTGGTTAGCGAGATAGCTTTTTCAACTGCAGAAACAGCAACATCCACATCACGAATTCGTGAATGAATTTCATATTTCGTCACCCCCTGATACTTTGCTTTTCTCTCACGCATCATATGTTCATCTTCAGCATGCACGGCGACTAATAAATTATTTTGCGCAGCAATTTCAAATACTGCCCGTAAACTTTCATCGTCATCAATAACTAAATTTCCTGTGCTGCAACCCATAAAAACTTTGATGCCTATGACATCATTTTTAATTTTGGGTATTTCAGCAAGATGATTTTTATCCGCTCCAAAAAATAATTGATATCGCAATGGAATTCCGATTTCTTTCAATTGTGAATCAATTAATTGTTTTTTTTCTTGCAAAAGTTCTGCTGTGATAGTGGGTGGTAACGTATTCGGCATATCAAAAACAGTGGTATATCCTCCACAAATAGCCGCTTTAGCTGCGGTCCGCCAATCTTCTTTATATTCATGACCTGGTGTACGAAAATGCACATGTGGATCAATCAATGCAGGCAAGAGAGTAAGATCTAAATTTTCTATAACAACATCTTGTTGACTTTCAATAGAGAGATTGATGATTTCACCATTGATATCACGCACTCCAGTTATATTTATCATTTTATTTTATATTACTCCATGTTTTCACTTTTACTTGATCGCGATTAAATGATTTTTCGCAATATTGGCAAATCAATTGTACTTGCTTGCCTTGTTCTACAATTGAAAAGATACTATCTGCAATTTCATTATGCGTAACACACTTAGGATTTGGACAACCAAATATATTTCTAATTTTCGAGGGTAATTGAGTAGTAACTTTTTCAAGCACGCCAAATTCTTTTACAATATTAATTGTCGCTTCAGGAGCAAATACTGCGATTTCATTAGCTTCATCATTTGTGAGAACACGATTTTCAATTTTAATAAGGTCTTTTAATCCCAAACGTTTACTTGGCAAATTTAATCCTACAGTCAATTTGTTTTTATCATCTAATAAATGAAATAAGTGAATAATTCGTAGTGCGTCGCCAGAACGAATATGATCAATGACAGTTCCATTTTTAATTGCAGAAACAGAGAGAGTTTTTGTCATGGTATTTGCTCATTTAACAATAAAGTTAATAATGCTTCACGCACATAAACAGCATTGGCAGCTTGTGTAAAATAATGCGCATAAGGTGTGTTATCAACAGCAATATCAATTTCATTTACTCGAGGTAACGGATGCAACACTTTTAAATTGGGTCTTGCATAATGCAACATCGAAGGGGTTAAAATAAATTTATTTTTCACTAATTGATATTCCGCATCCCCAAATCGTTCTTGTTGAATCCGTGTCATATATAAAATATCAACTTTTGGAATCACTTCTTCTAACGAACTATGAAAAGAAAATCGTACACCCTGTTTTTTTAAGTTATCACAAATTGATTCTGGCAACGCTAATGTTTCTGGTGAAACCAAATATAAACGCACATCAAATTTCATGCATGCTTGAGTAAGAGAATGAATGGTTCGACCGTATTTTAAATCACCAACAAAAGCGATACTTAATCCATTGATTCGATCTTGGCATTCTTGAATAGTAAATAAATCTAATAGAGCTTGCGTGGGATGTTGATTAGCCCCATCACCGGCATTAATTATTGGCTTGTCAGAAACCTCTGCAGCAAGACGAGCTGCACCTTCTTGCTGATGACGCAGGACGATAAGATCCGCATAGGAAGAAATGACCCGAATCGTATCGGCCAAAGTTTCACCTTTTTTGACAGAGATAGATTCATCGTTCGAAAAACCAATGACATTACCCCCTAAGCGTAAACTCGCTGTTTCAAAGGATAATCGAGTTCGCGTGGAAGGTTCGAAAAAACAATGTGCAATGATCTTATCTTGCAAAGTTTTTAGTGCTGTGCGTTCCTTGAACAATTTGGCTGTTTCTAAAATAAGTTGAATTTGTTCCAATGATAAATCTCTAATCGATACAATATCGCTTTGATAAAGAGAATTCGACATAAATTTTGCCTTTTTAAATTACCGAATGTGAGCTGCGACATAATAACAGTAGGAACATGTAAATGCTAAGCTGATTTTTGTTTTGCATTTTTTTGAATTCTATGTTGGGCCATATAACTCATTGCAGCATCCACAAGAAAACCAGAACGATTACCGCCATGAGTATATTCATCAATTTGTTTTAAAAACCGTTCAGGGATACTAATATTTATTCTAATTGTTTTTCCAGATATCTTAGAAAGATCAATATCAACTAAAGCTAATACTCCGCCTTGAAAATCAGGATTTTCTAAATGTTGTTCTACTGTTTTTTTAAACGGTATAGGTTCATTATCTAGTAACAAACCTTCGAGATGGCACTCTACAGCTTCATGAGCATTTTGAATGGCTTCTTCAATAGTGCTACCAGCTGAGAAGCATCCAGGTAAATCGGGAATAATGACACCGTAATCACTGTTTTCATCTTTATGAATAAATATTGGAAATTGCATATTATTTACCTCTTTCTCTAATACCAGCTTGTTTCATGATGCTTTGAACTGTTTTTATTGGAAGATCTCTTTTTGGATGCGGAACCGTTACCTTACCTTTCTTTGTCAGATGTTTATATTGACAGTGACTCCCTTTTTGATTGTGCTTTATCCATCCGTCTTCTTCTAAAATTTTGATAATCTCTCTGCTGTTCATTTTTATTATTTTCCTTATTTCATATTATACACACTATACACAATTTTGTAAATTGTACTAACTGATTAAAAAGACTAACGATTTTTTAAATTGGTGCTGGTTTTTAAAAGTAGAGCTTTTTTTTATAAAAAGGGGTGGCATAGAATGTATTTTCACGCGCGGAGCTTGCGAGCAGTGAAAAACACTCGATGACAAGACCCCGACATTTAATCTTTTAAAAAATGCTAACTTTTAAAAACCAACACACTTACCAGGAAATCTGAAAGGATATAAAACCTAACACATAATCTTAAACTGAAGTTTTAGGAATAAGCTTCACCGTATCTGCCTTAATCAAATCTAAGAAAATCAAAATAGCCAATTGTTCTGTCTCGCGCAATTTTTCAAAACCCAAATCTTCAAACATTAATTTCGCATGTGGTTCAAGAGAATGCGGTGGAATAAAATCTTCTATGTTTTTTAAATATTTTTCCCAATCTGGATTTTTTTCAAAATTAGATAATGCTTGATCAATAGGATCTTTTAAGGCAGCTCCCAAGAACCATAACAAGCCTTTATCTTCTTGCGTCACTTTTGCCACATAATTTTTACATGCATTTTCATCACCCCAGCTTTTCCAACCATAAAGAATGGGTATCAACTTAGGATGTTCAATAAGACGACCAATTTCAGCCCAATAAATAATTTTTTGCACGGCTAGCTTTTGTAATTTTTGTAATTGATCCATTGAAAAATCCCGATGTTCTAATGGTACAAAGGTATCTTCGGTTTCAATGTGTTCCTGCCCTTGAACAGTTAATTCATGCACAATGATATATATGCTATTTATTGCTTTCGTAATTGCTTCGCGATAATGATCATAACGTTTTTCGCTGGTATCAAATCGACGTAACAATTGATGTAAAATTCGATGAATGCGCATAGGCGTATTAAAAGAAACTGGTGTCGTTTCACCTTCTGGAAACAAATCTGCTCCATCGATTAAAGCATCAATGATATTGCCTATATTTTGTGTTGGAATTTTGGTAACGCCCATACTATCCAAACGATTTAAAAATGTTGTGATTTTTTCATCTTTATTTAAGCGCAATAAAGTTAATGCAAATCCTTCAGCATCATTTGTCATAGCCAAAATCGCATCCATTTCTGAGTTAGGAATCGTTCCGGTTGGCATAGATAATCGGAAATAAACATCAAAAACGTCAGGCGCGCAAATGCGCAAATCTTTTCGCGCAATCGCTTCGGAATGAAAAAAAGTTATATCTTCTTGGTATAGCGTTCTTAAACGTGGAAATAAGCGAATTAATAATTGCAATAATCTATCACGGGAAATCTTCTCCACGCGATTCAAGATTTCATCGCACCGCGCTTTATCTTCAGCCAATTTTAACTGATCAGGCTCATAGACATTATCCATCAAATCAGTGAATAAATCCTTATTATCTCTGATTCCGTAATATACTCTAGGGGTAAATACTTCAAGCACAGTAATAGCAAAAAAATCCACGGGATTCACGACGTCTTTAACATGGGCAAAACTAAAACTGAGTGTATTAATATAACGCGTAATATCGCGAACACTGACAAAAAAATATTTTAATGTCGAATAATAGAGATCTGCCCAATAATCATGATTCCAAGCTTCTTGCGGTACAATTGTAAATACAGCTTGTAATCGATCAGTCAGAATTGCATCCAAATCTTGCTGGGAAATTGGCGGAATTTCGAATGGCAATTGCACAAGTTTTTCCAAATAAGCTACACCCCCTTTGCTTTCCACTTTATTCATCATCGAAACAATTTGTTCTTTATCTAAAGAAAGCAAATAAATGGTGTTAGCAAAATCACCCATTGATTTTACAATTTGAAATATTTGTTTAACTTCAGCTTCTTCTAAGCGAGAAATATTATCGATAATAATAATAAGTTTATGTTTTTGTTTTTTGAGTAGCTCATTCAATTCTGCTTTGATTTGAGTTAGGTCACGACCCGCTTCCCAACCAAATGTTTCTTGAGCAATTAAATTTCGTTTAAATATTCGCGCCAGGAAATTATGTTTAGGTCGTAAGGCTTTTGGCACGGGTTGATGAGTAAAAAAAGAAACATATAATTCCAGTAAATGAATTATTTTTTCTGAATTTTCAAAATAAGCTGCTTGACGAATTACTGAAGATAAAATACGAAAAAAACTATAAATTAATTGATTCTGTCCCGAATAACTCCATGGACTAAAATTTAAAATGAC
>JANWKO010000060.1 GCA_025451335.1 Gammaproteobacteria bacterium | reverse complement strand
CAAAAAGAAAATAAAGTCTTTTCAGGTTTAAAAGAAACTGAATTAAAGGTAATTGCAAACTCTGCACTCGTAGACATTTTGAAAAATACCCAATCTTCTGATTTCTTGATCGAATCAAGTTGTTCTCATCAAAATCCCACAAACTGTTTCAAAGCCATTTTAGCAAGCGGTTACAATCCTAATGAAACTTTCGAACAAGATGGCAAAACCTGGTCTTTACTCAGCTGGGCTGCGAGTAAAAATAATGTAGTTGCAGTTAAATTACTATTAAAATATGGTGCAAATCCGCAACAACTCATGCCCGGAACAACTCGTTCAGTAATGGATTGTTTTCCCATAGTTAAAATTCAAGAAACAAGATCAACAGATACATTTGTTTTTTCAAATGCATCATTAAAAGAAACTCAACAAACCACGGATTATGATTTAGAAAAAGAAATGAAAAAAACAACAGATTTCGAATTTGGCATAGATATTCATATCGCTATAATATTAAGAATACAAGAGTCCATAGATGCAATTAATCAAAAAAGATTAGAATTGCAAATTAAATTTGAGAAATCCTCTATTTACAAAAATAAACAAATTCAAGAATTCAAAGAAAGATTTTATAATTTCCAAAAAAAATTTTTAGATTTATTTAAAGATAGAGCTGAAAGCAATGATTTCACAATATTGAACGAATTTTATATACAAGAATTTGCCAAATTGAAAAAAGATATCTTTGAAGCAGAAAGAGATAAAGCAAAAGCTCGATTGGGAGATGATAAGATATCTAGCCCCGAAATAAAAAAACAATTCACAGAAGATTACTTGAATGAAATTAAAATAGCCATTGAAGAATGCGCTATCCAATTCTTGAATTTCTCAGTTCAAAGCACAGAATCTTTAAAAAATTGGTATATTAAATGGAGCAAGGATATATTTAAGCTTTGGCAAGAACAAGCACATATGGAAATGGAATTTAACAAATTGGCCATGGAAAAAGAAGAAAAGGATGAGCCTCTTCGCTTTCAGCTTAAAAAAATCCTCGAATTAAAAAATAATTTAGTCAAAAATGAAAATTTTAACGATAATCCAGAGCTCCATGAATATTTTTTAAAAAATGAAGAATTTAATCGACGTGACAAAAATGGGTTCTTTCCACTTCATTTTTCTTGCATACTGGATGATCTTACTTTAACAAAAAAACTTGTGGAAAAAGGAGCGAATAAAGACATTTTCGACGTGAAATGTTTAACAAAAAACAAAGTGTATTCTATTAAAAAATATATGCAACGATTAGAACCTGACTTTTATAGATTGTTTGCCACAGAAAAACTCATTCGCAAGCAAGGAATGGATGCCATAATAAATTATGGCATGGAGGCTGTTCAAGCTAATCGACTCATTTGATAAGGGGCTTCCTCTAGCTCCTCTCTTACATTTTTCCCATGTAAAAAATAGTTCTCAAATAATGTTTTTGTTGCTTTTAAAGTAAATTCACCATTATCAATCACCATCCCCGCCTCATGGCTATTGTATAAACTTACCATGTCGAGATTGGCTGACCCATATATAAGAACTTGATCGTCGAAAGTAAAAAATTTCATATGTAAAACATCTTTGGCATGATCAAGATCTTGCCCTTCACGCCTAAACCAACGAATTTGTAAATTATCTTGTTTATCTGCATTTACACCTGCAATTAGCTTGTCAACAATTTTTGCATTGGTTCCGCCGTATCTTTTCTCACGAAAATCATTGAAATTTTTACTTAATATCAACTCTAATTTACCACCACGATTAATAAAAGCGATCAATTCAGCAACCACTTCGGGTGCATTTAAATTAGGTACAGCAATACGAATAATTTTTTTAGCATTTTTAATTGCGCTAATAATTGCATAATTAACAGGATCGGGTGGTAAAGTCTTTTTATAAGCTGGCAAAACCGCCAAGCGTTTTCTGATATTATTTGTTACATACAAAACAGGCGATTTGACGAGTTTTCTTTCTATTTTATCTTTTGAACTTACTTCCATAAAGTCTTTTAGTTCTTTAGGTTCTGGTGCATCTTTAGATTCTTGTACTTCTTTAGGTACTATTATTACTTTATGATCTTCAAATTCTTTAGAAACTTTAACCTCTTTTCCTTCCTTTGCTTCCCTTATAATTTCCTGATGAAATTTAGGCACAGCATTTTTTTCTTCACTCTTGTTCTTACGAATATTCCACATTGCTTTGAAATCATCGAATGCTGATTTGGCAATATCGCCTTTAATCAACATAGCGGCATCTTGAAAAGGATTAGGTCCATAATTATTAGGTTGAAAATTTGCTCCTGTTAAAATTAAAGTAGATCCATCAATTAAGATGGCTTTTGCGTGATTAGAAGCAAGAGAATTGTGCGTATAGACACCGATATGTAATTTAATGTTTTTTGGCAATCCTTCCAGTCCTAAACTTGCTGGATCATGTGCAGGTTTTTTAGGAGGAAATTCGCGAATAAATAAAGTTCTCGCCAAAGGTTTTAATTGATCTACAAATACAAAAACCTCTACTTCATCCTTCAATGAAGCAAGAGCGCTTTTAATATCCCGCACAACCTGCGTGTCTTTAACCCAAACGAAAGTTTGTATTAAAACTTGTTTTTTTGCTTTTTTTATTTCACGAATAATCAAATCATAGATATTTTGACTACCCGAAACCATTTCAACTTGCGACAAATCGTTAAAAGTCAACAAATCTTCTTTTGCGACTGTACCTTTTTCAGATACAGTTGATGCACTTTTAATAATTTCTTTCATCAAATCGGAAGTTACTTCTTGTACCGAGATGGGCTTTGCTTCAGGACTGAGTTTTCTAATTTCAAAAAATGATTGCATAATTCTCATCTTATTTATTGTTATATAATATGGATTTTACATGTTAAAAACATTAAAAATTAATAGTATGTTTTAACTTTTTTGCTTTCGTTTGCAAATAAAACAAATTATTTTCATTGCAAAAAGCTGGAGTTGGTACAGGTTCAACATGTTCAATTCCGTATTTTTTCAAATCTCGTACTTTGTCAGGATTATTTGTCAACAAGCGAATATGGTTAATTTTATAACGTTGGAGTATTCGGGCAGCAAACTCAAAGCTTCTCATATCAATAGGTAACCCCAGTTTTTCATTGGCTTCAAGCGTATCATAACCCTGATCTTGCAAAACATATGCTTTAATTTTGTTAAATAAACCAATGCCACGACCTTCTTGGCTTAGATAAATCAGGATACCACCTGATTCACTAATTTTTTTTAAAGAATAATGTAATTGTTGATGACAATCACAGCGCTTTGAATGAAAAATATCTCCCGTCACACAGGATGAATGAATCCGGACTAATATCGGCTCAGGGATTTGTGATTCTTTACGCAGGACAACATGTACATTCTCAGAATTTTTTTCTTTCAACACAGTAAATTGAAATACCCCATAATCACCTAATGGAATTTCACAAGATACCTCATCTTCAATCATTTCTTGCCATACCACCATTTTTTCATTTTTAGGATGCATAAAAATTGTTACCCTACTCGTGTTGTAATCAGAAAATCGTTATCTAATGTTGATAGATGCATATCAGATAAATATTGTTTTTTCGGTAAATCACCAATAATAACGGGAGATAAATACACGTTTATTTTATTCACTAAATTTTCGCGAAAAAAACTTTGCAATACTGTCATTCCACCTTCTACTAATAAGCTCTTTATGCCTTGTTGCCCAAGCAAAATAAGCAAAGATGAGAGATCAACCAGCCCTTGGTCATTTTTTTGCACATGGATAATTTCGATATGCTTAGCGAAGGTTCTCAGCTTATTCTTCGAAATAGTCGCGATAATAGTTTTTCCTGGTAATTCTGAATTTAATATTTTTAATGTCGGCGGCAATATTCCTTTCGACGCTAAAATAACACGCTTTGGATGCTTTATTTCTGTATTTCCATTGAGCCTAACCGTCAATAATGGGTCATCTTCAATGGCTGTTTTCGATCCGACTAAAATTGCATCAACTGCATTCCTAATCTGATGACAATGTTGCAACGCTTTATTTGATGAAATTTGTCGCGAATCTTGCGCATGCGTCACTGTTTTGCCATCTAATGACATACCCCAACTTGCAATCACAAATGGCTTCTTGGTTTGATCAAAAAAAGATCCTATTTCATCCTTTAAATGTTGAATTTGAGATAAGTCGAACTTCACAATAATCTCTTACATAAGTTATATTTTGCTTCTAATAATATATTATGCTCAAATTAGAGTCAAATAATAATACGTTGTCATATCAGGAATTGGTTTCGTGGCTACCGAACAAAATTTAAGATAATTTATACTACAGGAACCAAGTTAACAAGGAATGTTACAAATGCTTACCACTCGCCCCACTCCTCACTCTTCTCATGCGAGTCATGTAAAACAAATTGTCAGGCATTTTCCTTCAACTCAAGAACGCAAAGATGACAGCACTTTCGATTTTTTAGAAGACCCTACTAAAAATAACAAGAATTGGTCTTTCAACGATCAAGACAGCGAAACGGCGGAGCTGTCTATTTCGGAAGAAAAATCAGAACCACTTTTTGCAGAAAAAATATTAGAAAAAGAACTAAATACTTGCTTAACAACTGGCAATTACATACCCAAGATAATTAAAATAAAAATGGATGGAACCGATCGAGTTGATTATTTTCTTGATGTAATCAATTTTGAAGGGCGTGTACTCAGCAGGCTTTCATTAGGAATTAATTTAGATCAAAAAAATCCAATTAAAATCATTACAACATTACCTGACTGCCAACTCGTCTTGCACACTCATACAACTAACTCAGGGAGCATTATTCCAGCAATTGTTCCGATTACAACATATCGTCCTCTTTTGCCTTTATGGCCGCCTTATAAAACAATTGCTTATTCTCCTAATAAAAGCTATTTAATAGGAATTTACAACGATACTATCTTCTTATTCAATAAAAATGGGAATGTGCTTTCAACATATCCGATGTTAAGTGATCTTCAAAAAGATTCCATCCATATTTTACATTCTGATAAAATTTTAATTTTAAGTGGCTCAAAAGGATTTACTTTCGATATTGATTTATCAAAAAATCCTCCTAACATAATAAATCAAAGAAAACTCAAAGAGAACAATCCTCTTAAATATGCATTACAAGTCCAAGATTTTCCCAACCATCTACTAGCAATCGTGAATCACAAAAATGAACTACATATATTAAAAGCAAAGAAAGAATATGATGAATTTACCAATTTATTCCAAATTAAAGATTACAATCCGGAAATAATTCCGCAAAAATTCAATGAATTTTTATTTTATTTTAATAAAACAAATATTCTTATTAAACTCAACATGAATTCGCTAGAAATATTAAATCTCGGAATATTTACCACGCCTTCTCATCTATACATCAACCGGCAAGGGCATGTTGTGATGGATGGGAAAATATTACATACTGTTGCTCCAATGAGCACTGGAGATCTTGACAACATCTTAGCAAGAAATATTGCGTCGATTCCCAAAGAAATCAGTTTCTTGGTAGCATCTTACATCAACAAACTTGAAGATTTATTTTTTCCAACTGCTATATTAGAGTTAAACGGCAGCGAACGCTTATCTCTTCATCTTAGAGATAAACTGAATGAAATTTTTTATCAATTTGCTGGCGAGAAAAAATTTGAAAAAAACAAAGTAGCTGACAAACAGCTCGAAATTTTAAAATATTTGTCTTCACGCTTGTGCATACCTGAAAAGCCAATTGTACAATGTATCATGGAAACAGAAATGCAATTTTCTTCAGCACTGAATTTACGATATGGAATTGATGTAAAATTAAAGGATTTATTTAAACAAATAAAACTTGAAACAAGCTCTGTCAGAAAACATGGTTTATTTACCAAGCATGAAGGACTCATTTCACGACATTTTTCAAGAACGTTCGATTTAGATCAAAGAAGAAATGCCGCAATTTAATTATATTTTTGAAGGAGTCGATAATGAAAAATTTATTAATTAAACATAATACTGATCTTTCGGTAAAAGACTATTTAGACAAAATTGAAAAAATTCTAAACGAAAAAAATGTCAAAATATTCGCGCGCATCAATCACGCTGAAGCTGCTAAAGATGCCGGTTTATTGTTGCAAGATGAAGAGGTTCTTATCTTCGGTAATCCAAAAGTTGGCACTGCGCTTATGAAGGAAAATCCATTCATTGGCATTGAATTACCTTTGAAAATTTTAGCCTGGCGCGATCAGAATAAAACAATTGTCGCTTACCAAGATCTTGATAAATTAGCTGAGCAATTCAACTTAAAAACATCAATCGACACAATTAATCTATTAAAAGAATTTATGAAAAATTTAGTTTTTTCATAATTTATTTAGGAACGCATGGGGTCAAGTCTTGAATGTTGACAAAAGAATTTGTCAACTTTCAAGACTTGACCCCATGCACACCATGCACATGCACATCAGAATGGTTTTGGAGAATCTTTACTTTCTTGATGAGCAGAAACATCAGTTTTAGAGGATTCTTTTCTCTTAGAAGCAGCACTACCAAATAATGAACCTGCCATAGTAGATCCCATACCACTTATTGCAGCATCTTCTTTGGTATCCATGGGTTCTGAGCCTGAAGTTAAATCAGCTCTAGGCGTATTCGAAGGCGCAATGGAATACATGCTCCTTGGTTTAACACCATCTTTAGCAACTGAATCAACCAAGTTGTTCAACTTAAGTTTATCATATGCAGTTGTTCTCTTGCTTTCTATAAACAAATCCGCAACACAACTCTTTGGCACAAAATGTGGGACTTGAAAAAATAAACTTGATTTTTCATTTGCAAGCTTTAAACCAATCATAATCTTATTTGGATCAGCAAAATCTGCTTTATGTTCAGCAAAATTTGACAATTCTGATAGAGTGGCTTTCAATTTTGCAATTTCATCTAGCGTATAAATACGAAATCCTCTGAATTCATTTTTCCATATTTTTGGTTTGAAATGTTCAAGAATTTTTTTGCTATCTTCTTCACTGATGATGACTGTTTTTTCCGTACTTTCCAATTTCAATTTACCATCATCAGGAATGAGATTTGGAAATAGTATCGCTAACTTAGATAATAAACTTGGTTCTATTAATTTCACATCCAAACCCGATTTCAATAATGTTTCAATAGTCGATTTGAAATTCTGTAAAATCGCCTTTTTAGCCTGTTCAGGGTCGGTTAATTCTGGATTTAAGCCAATTTCTTGTAAATGCCCAGTATGCAATGAAATTTTTGCCTTTTTATTCACATGTTCAAAATCCCCAAATGCATCCCATTCTTGAGTATTTTTAACTGCCAGATCAATATGGTTCTGCAAAGTTATAAACCCCTGCGTGGCAATCGCCAAGATTTTATTAATATCAACCTCTTTAAATTCTTTGAGTAATTTGCTTAGTAATTCCGTACGTCCAAAGTAAGCAGATTTATTGATTGCTTCCGTATAGAAATGACGAGCATCGAGTAATTTGCCTTTTTCAATTAATAGATGAATCAATTCAGGTTGATTTTTTTGCACCGCAAATTTAAAAAGATCACCTATCATTTCGTTCAATAAAAATCGGGTTGGTTCCGATGTCATCAACGCCTCAATGACTATCTTGATGGCTTCATAACTCGCTGGTTTATCTCCACCCCATCCATAATGATTAGAAATTGCTTTTTCTAATGATCGGCGCAAACAGAGACTAATATTGATAAATTGACTGATATTATTATCCATCTCTTGTTTAATTTCCGGCGCTTTTTCTTTATGTGCAGCATTGAGACGCTTTTTAGCAGCTTCCATTTCACTGAGTAAAATAGCTTTTTGTTCTTTAATAATTGCTTGAAATTTTTCTTTGACTGTTACTTTATCTTTTTCATCAATTACACTCGGCAAAGTTTTTGCAGCATCCAGAATTAATGAAACTGATTTATTCATTAAAAATTGTTTATTTTGATCCAACCAAGGGCCTAAGAAAACTCCCTCACTCAAAAATGGACCAGAAGGTTCTTCAAAGGAAACACTTTGTAAATCTTGAAGACCCGAGAATATATCCATGACCAACCACATCGGCAAACCATAAAATTTATTTATGCTTTCTTGGATCTTAGCTATGGCAGCACCCATCAACATATGAATAATTTTAAGATGTCCATGCCTGACAGCAGCGCATAGGGCAGTAGATTCAAAGTCATTATAAGCATGATGTTTTTGCGCAATTAATATGCCTTTTTGTTTTAAGAAAAGCTCAACCATTGCCGTATGACCTTCACTAGCAGCTACATATAAAGATGTTCTCCCAAACATGCGAGCAACTTGATTAACATCGGCTCCGCCAGCTAAGAAAAAATTCACTAGTTCCAGGTTGCCACTTCCGGCTGCATCCACTAATGGTGTGGCTCTATGATGTTTTTCCTCCGGATTTCGTAATACAGAGGTATAATCTGCTCCGTTTTCAACGAGTAATTTCACAATTTCTAAATGCCCTTCCCGCGCTGCTTCAGTCATTGGTGTCGCATCAGCATAGTAAAAAGTATTGGGAGTGGTAACTTCTTGTTGTCTTGCTTTTTCCAAATCTTCTTTGGAAAAAAAGTCTTTCAATGGTTCATGAATGGATTGGAATAACTTGGCTTCTTGTTGCATTGCATTTAACAAAGGTTTAATCTGTTTTTCAATTTTTTCTTTTTCACTTAGAGTGTCTTTTTCTTTAGGATAAGGACGTATCGCATGACAAAGCGCGGCCGTTAATCTTTCATTGTCTTTTTCAATCAATCCAGCTTTTATCAAAGGTTGATAAATTGTTACAAATCCATTGCTGTGATATTCAATACCCTTAAGTAGTTGCTGGAGCTTAGGGTTGTCTATAGTAGGATGCGCCTTGATTTCTTCAATTTCTTTGGTTGTTAACATGCCACTCACAAGAAAAGGTTTGAAATCAATGGTAGCAATACGATTTTGTTTATGAGTCACTTGCAAAATTAAGCGAATTAAATCTGCCTTATTAACAAATTCACGTTCTGCTTCTGGAATTGTCTTATCACTGCCATTTCGGAACATTGCATTTTGTGTCGCAGCAATGATCCATTTAACTATAGGTTCCATTTCACCCTGAATTTGATCTTTGGTAAGGATATTAGCAGCAAATAAAAGTTGTTTATAAATCACCCTAGAAAAACTTTCATTGCAGGCAAACCGACTTATCTCATGCCGTATATTCTTATAGATTTCTTCTGTTTCAGGAATAAACGCAGCTTTTAATTCTTCGCGTGTTGCATATTTGTTTGCTTCGAAAGGGGCAAAATCGATATCCACATCTTGACCGGGTTGAAAACAAAAAATTCTCATTAAACGCAGATAAGTTGCTTTATCTTTGGAATATTTAAGTTCAGCCATCAATGTAATAAGTACATTTCTTATATCTTGTTGATGTAAATCCTCTATATTGAATATTTGTGGTAACAATTTAGCTTGAGCCAGGGTTGTTTCAATTTCTTTTATTGAATTTACATCATAAGCATTGTGCACATAAGGATGCTCATAATCTCCAATTTTCTCAAATATTTTTTCTTTTAATTTAAATTCAAGAACTTTATTAAAAAGTGTTTTAAGCAATAACTTTGGTGGATTGATAAGTTTTTCTGCTGAGAATTCGGTTGCTTCTTTTTTTTTCGTGTGACTTGATAACATATTGTTCATTCCTTTTTTTATTTATTCTAGAATTGATCGGATTATCAAGAATTTACCTGCTGGTTACAATATCTTTTTGTGAGAGTTTTTTTTGCAGCAATCTACTTCTGCTTAATTTGAATTCGACGCGAGTTAATTTTGCATGGAGAATCAACCCCCATGCAAAATCAATGCTACAAAAATGTTCTTTTTTAAACCCTCAACGTCGCTAATTAGACGGCAAAAAAAACGCTTTTCATGGGTTCAGACTTAGTTTCTAAATTGTCTGATTCATTAAACAAAGCTTGACGTCTCTTACATTTCCAAAAAATTCAAAATCAATTTAAAAATCGATTTCAATGAATTCAATAAATAAATTGAAAAAGACTCCTAGATTTCATACAGTAGTTCCTCGAGATAGCATTCTTTAGCCGATTTAGAATTTATAAGGAGATTTTTCAATGAGCAGCATCCGAACTGAATTTTCAAAAATATCAGAAAAAGAGATCAAAGAGCAAACCAATATGAATAAATTACTTGCTCAAGCATTACCTTTGTTAACCATAGATAGAAATGATGTAAAAAAAGTGGTTGATGCCATCCGTCTTGAAATTAATCAAGAAATTACAACTTCATTAAATGAATTAGAGAATAAAAAAAATATTGAGAGCAATGTTGCAAAAATTGAACATGCAAGAAACATGGAAACTACTTTATTAAAAATCGATCTTGCTATCAAACCTAGTCTTGTGATTCAAAAAATGCTTGACCAAGCAAATGTACTTGCTAAATTTGTTTTTAATGAAATGCAATTAAGCCTGTTTGACAAATCCGATCTAGAACTTCGAAAAAGTTTAATGCCTGATGACAAAATAAGAAAGCTAATACAAAATGGTGAGCTGATCGCATTATTTGAAAATATTAATCAATTTTTTCACTTAATATACTCGCAATTTTTAAATATGATTACATTATACAATCAAAATCCCGATGAATGGCCAGTCATTGAATTAGCTGATTTATCTTTCAATACAGAAAGCTTTAAAAAAGAATTTGAACGTTTAAATGTTCTTCTGATGATGGTAGGAGCTCCTTTTGAAGCTGTATTTGCCATAGAAAATCTCAAAACTGAAATCTTATCAGGTAGCCGTAAAGATTCTCTTTCCAAAATGATTCGTCAATTAATTGATAATGGTGAAGCAACAAAATTAATTAATAATATTAATGAATTCTTGCATATGAATCTTAATATGTCTATGCAGCTTAAATCCGATTTAAAACAAAATGTACAGAAAGAAGAAAAAGAAGCAAAAGTGGCAACCCCTATTGAAACTATTTCAAGAACGACTACTGCTACTGCAGAAGATAAGTTAAGTTATCATCCTATGTGGAGACGATCCCAGACCAATCCTGGAACAAACACAGAAACGAATCCATCTGGTGAACCTGCTGTTAAAAAAAGAAGATTTGGATCTTAAAAACCTAAAATCGATAATAACTATTCAGCAGCAATGCTGAATAGTTACATTAACTCAATTTTTAAATTTAATTTTAACAACTTTTATTTAGTCAACAAAAAAATTTGCGTCACGTACGTGCTGCCGTGACAATCTCTCGCTACACCAATTCCAGTTAGATTATAATTGCCTTCGATATTTTTTCGGTGCGGACGACTTTTTAACCATCCTGCGACAATTCCTTTAGCATCTCTAAAAGAATAAGCAACATTTTCTGAAGGTCCATAAACAGGTTGAAATTGTTGAAAAATTACGTTCATACGTTCTTTCCAACCAGCGTGCCCAAATGGGATACGATCTTCGGCCATCAATTGGCTATGAGCTTTCGCAATATTAGAAATCCTTTTATCCATTTTAAGTGGAGACAAGCCTCGTTGAACTCGATAAGAATTCATTTCTCTTAAAACAGCATCTTGAGTTACTTTCGTCTTTTCATTGTTGAATGAAAACGCAAAGCTCAATTGCAAATATCCAATACAAAATACAACAAATAGGCTTGTTAATAATATTTTTAAGCTTCTCATCTTTGACTCCTCTTTTTCGGACGAAATTATCACACAATTTTCAAGGTTTCATAATTAATTTTTAAACTATCTTAGATTCATTCTGATACAATTGATGTTTCTCAGAATAAGGAGATTTTTATGAAATATAGTAAATGGACTGTTTTAATTTTTATTGCACTTATTAGCTTTACAATCACATCGGCCTGGGCATGCACAGGCATCCAGTTAAAGGCAAAAGATGGCTCTTTTGTTAATGGCCGCACCGTCGAATTTGGAATGAATCTGAATCTAAACGGACTAGTCATCCCGCGAAATTTTGCTTTCAAAGGAACTTTACCCGATGGAAACTCAGGATTGAATTATACATCCAAATATGGAGCCGTTGGCGGAGGCATGTTTGGTGAAAACGCTATTGCTGATGGGTTAAATGAAAAAGGTTTAGCTGTTGGAATTTTCTATTTTCCAGGATTTGCCACCTATGCCACGATTACACCGCAGAATAAAAATCATGCTCTCTCACCAACGGAATTTACCAATTGGATTTTGACTCAATTCGCAACAGTCGATGAAGTAAAACAAGGCTTGAAATCAGTCGTTATTGCACCCACGACTCCAAAAGGTTGGCCGGGATTACCACCATTTCATTATGTCGTTTATGATAAATCCGGAAAAAGTATTGTGATTGAGCCAGTTAAAGGACAATTGAAAGTGTATGATAACGAGCTGGGAGTTCTTACTAACTCTCCAACTTTTGATTGGCATTTATTAAATTTAGCTAATTACATTAATTTGTCTCCTGTTAATTCTCCAGCAGTAAACATTGACGGTTTAAAGCTACAACAATTTGGAGCTGGATCAGGCTTACATGGTTTGCCTGGTGATTTCACACCCCCTTCACGCTTTGTTCGAGCTTCTGTATTTTCTTCTTCAGCTACCCCTGCTGATAACACTGAGAAAGCTGTTTTTCAAGCATTTCATATTTTGAATCAATTTGATATCCCCGAGGGTTCAGTGCGTGAAACTCAGAATAGCGCTCAAGTTCCAGAAATAACACTTGCTACTACAGTAAGAGATCCGCAAAATTTGAAATATTATTTTAAGACGTTTGATGATCAAAATATAAAGATGATTAGCCTTAATTCATTTGATCTCAAT
>JANWKO010000059.1 GCA_025451335.1 Gammaproteobacteria bacterium | reverse complement strand
CTGCGATCAAGAAGATATTGGGCTCCACGCAGATTGCGAAATCACTAACAATAAATTTTATAATCACGTGTTTAGATACGGTAATTTAGGTCTAGGCGAAGCCTATATTAATGGGTGGATAAAGTTTAATTCCGGTGATATTTATGATTTGATATCCATTTTTTTTATAAACAACCTGGATAAAAAATTTGTCGAAAAAATTTCATATTGGGGCAAAATTAAATTTTCTGCTATATATCTTCTTAACTCATTACGCCCACACAAATATAACATTAAATCGCACTATGATATTGGAAATGATTTATATATTGCAATGTTAGGTACAACATTACAGTATACTTGCCCCTATTTACCTCAAGGATACCATTACGATCCAAATAACCCTCAAGTATTAGACGAAATTCAAACTCATAAAATGGATAGAATATGTAAAAAACTAGATCTCAAACCAGGGCAGCGCATTCTTGATTTGGGATGCGGATTCGGTTCTCTTCTAAAGTTTATGCATTTGAATTATGGCTGCTCAGGTGTGGGCGTAAATATTTCTTCCGCACAAACAGCCTATGCACAGGAGGTAGCAAAAAAAGAAAATATTAATCATCTTGAATATATCAAAAATGACGCTTACAAATATCTTTTATCGCAACCCAGTGCAAGTTTCGATGCTATGGTTTCGATTGGACTTTTTGAGCATATTCAATATGCAGATTATTTTAAAATACTCAAAGAAATTAAACGTGTCGTCAAGCCCTATAGTAAATGCCTTATACATGCCCTTAGTAATATCCACAATAATCAGAGACATGACCCATTTATTCAAAAATACATTTTTCCTCACTCAACAACGATGTCTGTACCCAAATTAATTGAAAATATACATGCAAATGAAATGGTAACAATTGATCTCGAAGAAATTGGCCAGCATTATTATTATGCTTTGGACCAGTGGGATCGTAGAAGCCAACATTTCTTTGAAACACAGAGACATAATTATGATGAAAAATTTCAGAGGATGTGGCATTATTATTTGCAAGTGTGTAAAGCAGGTTCAAAAAATGGACCCTCTTATTTGACCCAAGTTTTATTTGTAACACATCCCAATGCTCAGCATCCTGTCAAAAACTTGAATCGGGTATAAGTAATAAGGACAGCCTTCTCATAGCTGTTCATTGTATAATATATTAAGAAATACAATATTCGCGCGTTAAATGACTGATGAAATCATAAGGAATATTCTCTATGGCCAACGTCAAGCAAATTCCAAAAGTGAAAACGCCTACTCTATTTCTTCTTTACAAATTAAAGAAAAATTTTTTTAAGACTATTTCTGAATTAGCGAATTCTTATGGCGATCTTTATTCATTTTCCATGATTAAGTATTTAGAAATTGTTGCCAATAGACCAGAATTTTTAAAACACATATACGAAGATAATCAAAGCAATTACGTCAAAGGATATAATAGCGACATCTATTTAACCAGCTCATTGAAATTTGTATTCGGTGATTCAATTTTTTCTACGGACAACAATGAGAAAGCGATAAAAGATCGCAAAATAGTTTCCTCAAATTTACAAATGGGAAAACTTTCAGATTATGAAAATCTTTTTCGTGATAACTGTGCAAGTATGCTTAAGGAATGGGAAACTTCATGCAATAATCATAAGGCGATCGATTTATCCCTTGAATTTTCAACATTAACGTTAAAAAATCTTTTAACAACATTATTTAATGAAAAAAATTTTGATTTCAATAAATGCAATCAATTAATTCGTAGTGTTTCAGAACAAATCATTAAAAGAGCTTTTAGTGCCCTTCAATTGAATTGGATTTTGCCTACACCTGCACGAAAAAAGTGGCGACAATCACTGTCTTCTTTAAGAGAGCTTAGCACCAGTCTAGTTGAAAATCGATTGCACGATAATAAGATTATTAATAAAAGTGATCTATTATCAGATTTTCTCGAAGGCTATAAAGAACTAGACAAAAAACTTACCATTCAAAAAGTTTCTGACGAAGTGAGCACCATGCTTATTGCTGGACATGAAACGACTGCAAGTTTATTAACATGGTCGATGATAACTCTTTGTCAATTTCCAGAAATTGAGATGAGACTGCATGAGGAAATAGATAACAATGTTACCGATCTCCCTTATATGCATGCTTTTCTAAGTGAGGTTTTAAGATTATATCCACCCGCATACTCATTACCACGTATTGCAATTAACAACGACATTATTGAAGGCTATACAATTCCCAAAGACGCTGAAGTTTCAATTCAATCTTATATATTGCATAGAAATCCAGCTTATTGGGAAAACCCAAATACTTTCAATCCAGAAAGATTTCTCAACTCCCCTTGGGGACAAAGCAATCAATATGCTTATATGCCTTTTGGAGTAGGCCCCAGATCTTGCATAGGAAGACAATTTGCTTTTAGAGAAGCTATTATAACATTAGTCATGATTTTACAAAAATATCGTTTCCGCTTACCTAAAGATTTAGATTTAACTCCTGCACCTGGCGTAACACTCTGGCCAACATCCAATGTTGAACTCGACATTTTTTTTAAATGAAGTAAGAAAGAAGGACACGCCTTCTGCGTATCTGAGATCACAATTAAAGAAATTTGATTTAAAATTAATAACTTAAAAAGTGTTATAATAATATATATAACATTGAAATACTAAACGGGGTGATTTATGGCTACCATTAAAAACCCAACCAAATCATCCGAAGCAAAAGAGATTGCTAGAAAAAGGAAAGAGCGTAAGCATATTCAAGAAGTCATAGATGAAGCTTCACTCGAATCTTTTCCAGCCAGCGATCCGCCTGCTTGGATATTTGAACGAACTTCGAAAAAGAAAAAAAAGAAAAAAGCCGAATGAAACAAGTCGCAAAGATTGCCTTGTGCAAAATCTATTTCACATGGCGAGCATCTTAATATATTTATATCAAAAATGTTCTCTGCATTAGGGTGTTGATCTTAACTCTTATATTGCTCAGCTTCATGCTTTATACCATTATTGAGCTCAGTTAATGCAGAATCAATAACTTTTCCCAAAGTCGCTTTCGTTATAGATCCAATTGGATCAGGAATTCTTAATACAATTGTCGAACGAGTTTTATTTTCAGAGATCTTTTCTAAAACTTGATAACGTTCAGTAAACTTACCATCAGGCAATTCTCTCATCCAAGCCAACATTTTTCTATCATTATCAACAATGGTAATTGTTTCATTTGATTCAGGTATTAACTTTCCTAAACAAGTATCTTTATAAAGAGATAATTTTATGATTTGCCCAGGCACAACTTCACCATCAACATGGACGGTCACTGCACCATGCGAAATAGAATTGTATTTCTCTACATCTTTAGTGACAAGCCATACTTTCTCAATTCCGGCATTTATTTCAATAGGCCCGGCAACATAGGTTACATCAGAAATTTTTTCAGAATTCATATTGCTTATATTTTCGGAATGACTGACAGAAATCCCATCTGGCATGAATCGACTATTAAACGTTTTTATAATTTTTCCAGTTAATAAATCAACAAGAGATATGCTATTTACAAATGAATTTGCAATATAAGCTGTTACCTCATCCTTATTTATATAAATATTAATGGGCACCGGCAAAGGAGAGAAATCGGTTCTAAAAGAATTAATGATATTTAATGATGCAATATCAATGATTTGCGCACTCCCGCTAACAGTATTAGTCACTACAGCAAATTTACCTTTATTAAACAAAACAACACGAACAGGACCAGAATCAGTTTTTATTTTTTTGACTAATGATAAATCTTTAGTTTTAACTACTGCAACATAATTATCTTTACGATCTGTTACAAACAATAAATCGTCTTCTAATGTCAAAGCTAACCCTTCAGCTTCTTTACCTATTTTAGCTTCGCCAACAAGAGAGAAATTTCGCAAATTGATTTTACATACCGTACCAGATTCTGAATTTGCGACATAGGCATATTGTTTTGCATAATCTGAAATTACCATATGCGCACCCGCACCAGGCAATGGCATAATTTTTTCAACCTTACCTGAATTCACATCGATCTCTAATAAAGACTGAATGCCTTGCGCCGTCACCAATGCTTTTTCATCTGACAAAAATGCTATACCATGTGGTCGACTTTTATCTGGCAATTGAATTGTTTGCGATAATCTTGCATTTGCAATATCAATGCTTGAGAGCGTATTCCCAGGAAATATTTTTGATAAATCACCAAAGTTGGCGACTAAAGCCATTTTTCCATTAGGTGAGACAACAACTTCATGCGGCATAAACCCGACTTTGATTTCTTTAATAGGTTGCAAAGTCTTCTCATTAAACAAAGTAACTGCATTAGACAAGACGTTACCAACAATTATTGTCCCTGATATGGCTAGGTTATTAAAAGAAGCAAAAAAGAGAATAAAAAATATTATTTGCAGAATTATTATTAAAAAATTTTTCATCATTTTCTCCATGAAATTTAGCAATAAAGTGCCTTGTCCCTAGACCGAGATTCCTCACTTCTTTCCATCCTAAAGTGGCGCGGTTTTTAACATTTAGATAAACTCATTTTCAAAATGAGCCGCAACTTCAGTGTCTTTTGATAATTTGCTAGACACTTTGTCAACAACTCTACTTAAAAAAGTAATAACATCTATATCATGAGGCATCCCCGGTATAATTCCTGCTTTGAATGCTTCCCACAATTTATGTTTAAGCTCCGGATGATCGCCATAGGCCTCTTCCGCTAACATTCTCCATTTTTCTATTATTTTTTTTGTTGATTTACAACCAGGATTAGAATTTAATTTCTTCTTAGTTTCAGCGAATAACTTTACCCACTGTTCTGTACGTTGCTTAGCAAAGCGAGAAAAAATGCTTACTTCATTTTGTGTAAGATATTGTTCATACCATTTATTTTGTGATTCTTTTTTTAACTCAATGATCTGAATAATTTTATTGACTGCATTCCAATCAATGGATTGAGAAAGATCATATTGATTAACAATATAATGTAATAAATTATTTACTTTTTTTATTCTAATTTCTTCATCTATTAAAGCTTGCTTTTGTATTCTTAAAGAATCAATAACATTAAAATTATTTTCTTTTAAAATTTTTTTTATTTGTGTCAAAGAAAAGCCAACATATTTCATAATAATAATATGTTGCAACCGAATTAAATTATCTTCGGTGTAGAACCGATGCCCATTCTTTGAGCGATTAGGCTTTAATAAATTAATTTCATCATAATAATGTAACGTTCTAATCGTGAGAGAAGTTAATTGACTCATTTCTTTTATAGAATAGGTTTTTATCATTGTTATCCCTCACTTTAGCATCCTAAATTCTTAGAGTTCAAAACTATTAGTTTAAGCCAATACATTTAAATTTGGCTTAAGTTAAATATTTTGATTGGAGAGTTTAATGCATAACGTTACGTGAGGTGCAAGTATTTTTTTAACCGCTTCGCTGTCGAACCACTTCAAACAAAATGACTCCTGTAGCAACAGAGACATTCAAACTGGAGACGGAGCCATGCATGGGAATTTTAATCAGAAAATCACAGGTATCTCGTGTCAGACGCCGCAACCCTGAACCTTCCGCGCCCATGACAATTGCAAGTGAACCCGAAAACTTAGTTTCATATAAACTGTTTTCCGCTTCGCCCGCTGCACCATAAAGCCAAATGCCTCGTTCTTTAAGATATTCCAATGTGCGTGCAAGATTCGTGACCTGGATAAATGGAATGGATTCTGCTGCACCGCTAGCAACTTTAGAAACGACAGAGGTAATACCAACTGCTTTATCACGCGGAGCAATAACCGCATGTACACCTGCCGCATCGGCGCTACGCAAACAGGCGCCTAAATTATGGGGATCTTGTACACCATCTAAAATAAGCAGCAATGGTTTATCAACAGAATCCAGAATACTATCTAAATCATCTTCGGTGAAATGTTTCACAGGCTGACAGAAAGCAACAACACCTTGATGATTTTCATCTTTCACCAAGCGATCCAAATCATGTCGAGATAATAACTCAATTTTGATTGAATGCGACTTTGCTGTTTGAATGAGGGTCTGAATTTTTTGATCACCTCGCTCCTTCAACACACACAAGCGAGATACGCGCTCAGGATGTGTTTTCAACAAAGATTCAACAGCATGAAGACCAAAAATATTTAGCGTTTTATTCATGTTTTTTCTTTTTCTTGTCTTTTTTTGCTTTTCTCTTTTTCTTGGGTGGCAAATCCAATTCTTCCAAATCATCGGCTAACATAAAATCAATCTTGCGCTCATCCAAATCAACACGTACTACTCGAACGCGTAATTGATCGCCTAATCGATAACGCATACCTGTCCGTTCACCAATTAATGCGTGCTTCGTTGGATCGAATTGATAATAATCACTACGCAAGGCACTAATGTGAACCAATCCTTCCACATAGATATCTTTTAATTCCACAAAAATTCCGAAACTTGTCGCAGCGGATATCACACCATCAAATTCTTCACCGACTTTATCAAGCATAAATTCGCATTTCAACCAATCGACGGCTTCGCGTGTGGCCTCATCAGCACGACGCTCGGTCATCGAACAATGCTCACCCATTTTTGCTAAACGCGGATCCTCTTCACCTGGTGTGTGTTGGCGACGCAAAATACGACGAATACCACGATGCACTAATAAATCAGGATAACGACGAATGGGAGAAGTAAAATGAGTATAAGCTTCGTAAGCCAATCCAAAATGCCCGACATTTTCATGACTATATATTGCCTGACTGAGTGAGCGAAGCAACACGGTTTGAACAACATGTGCATCAGGACGCTTTTCAATTGCTTTTAATAAGCTAGCGTAGTCTTTAGGTGTAGGCTCTTCCTTGCCCGGAAGTTTCAAACCAATACCAGATAAAAATTTACGTAAATCTTCTAATTTTTCCGGAGAAGGCCCTTGGTGAATTCGATATAAACCTGGTGCTTCATTTTTTATAAGAAATTTTGCCGCACTGATGTTGGCGCATAACATGCATTCTTCTATGACACGATGCGCATCATTACGTTGCAATGGAACAATTTTTTCAATTTTACGTCCTGATCCAAAAACGATTTTCGTTTCTGGTAAATCAAAATCAATGGCACCGCGTCTTTCACGTTCTTTTCGTAACACATGAAAAATAGTAAATAATTCTGTCAAATGAGGCAATAATTCACGATAAAGGGATTGCAATTCAGCATCATTTTGAGCAACCATCGCATAGACTTGATTGTATGTTAACCTTGCATGCGATTTAATTACTCCTTCATGAAATTTATAACGCGTGATTTTTCCATTAGGACTGATCGTCATTTCACAGACCATGGTTAATCGGTTTACCTTAGGATTCAGCGAACACAATTCATTTGATAAAACTTCCGGCAACATCGGAATGACTCGCCCAGGGAAGTAGACAGAATTTCCTCGATTCAACGCCTCACGATCTAAGGTACTCTCCTTTTTTACATAGTGGCTAACATCCGCAATGGCTACATATAGCGTCCAACCGCCCTTGGGCCGAGGCTCACAATAAACTGCGTCATCAAAATCTTTAGCATCTTCACCATCAATGGTAACAAAAGGGAACTCTCTTAAATCTAAACGTCCTTTTAAATCCGATTCTGGAACTTCCGGTGAATACTGTTCAGCCTCAGATAATACACCCTTAGGCCACTCGGTTGGCAATTCATGATTACGAATTGCGACATCAATTTCCATGCCGGGTGCCATATGTTCGCCAAGTATTTCAATCACTTTTCCTAATGGGCGCATAGCGGACGTTGGTTGACGAGTAATTTCAATTACCACCATTTGTCCTGACTTAGCGCTGCCTTTATCTTCCGGCGGAATCAAAATATCGTTTGAAATACGTGTATTCGAAGGCTGTACAAATGAAATACCCGATTCGGTAAAAAATCGTCCGACAATTTGATGGGTATTATGTTCGATGACCTCGACAATCATCCCTTCGCGTCGCCCACGCTGGTCGATGCCAGATACACGCGCCAATACCTTATCACCATGGAAAACAGAACGCATTTGTCGCGCACTGATAAACAAATCATCACTTTCATCATCTGGGGTGACAAATCCATAACCATCTTTATGACCAATCACGAATCCTGGCATCAATTCCATCTTAGCGACTAAACCATATGCACCACGTCGATTTTGATGTAACTGACCGTCCCGAACCATAGCTAATAATCGACGGCGCAAAGCTTCCTTTTCATCAGGTGCAGTTAAGTCTAAATCCTCTGCAATTTGACGAAATGTGGCTGGATGCCCCCTATCATCGAGATTATCAAGGATATATTCACGACTCGGGATAGGATGCTCGTATTTGTGAGCTTCTCGTTCAGCGAATTGGTCTTCATTACGTTTTTTCTTTGCCATGTACTTCTCAAGTTTTTATAGGTTTATGTAGTATAGTCATTTTTTTGAACATTTGCGAGCTCATGATTAAAATTGATTGCATTGCTGATGACGTCCTTTTTTATTTAAGCTATCCTAGCACTCTGTCCAATTAATTTTGTCTACTTGAGCATCCCATCTTGCCATTATCTTGACGCGTTCTTCAATCGCAAAAGCTCGACGGACAAACAAGTACGTTGGCGCTTTTTGTCCAATCAGAACGCACCAATATGATGACAATCTGGGCGCTCAACTAGACAAAATTAATTGGACAGAGTACTTGAAAAAATTGGAGAAAAAAAATGAAAAAAATTCTATGGATCCTCGGCTTAACTTCCCTGCTCACTGCTTGTTCTTATTTACATAGCGGAAAATCAGAAGACCACATTGCCCGTTGCGAAGAACTCAAACACCAACTTATTTACAAAGAATCCACAAAAGATAGCTATACTGCAACATTAAATACATCTACACAAGATCAATTAATCGCTGCGCAACAAAATGCTTCAATGGATAATGTGGAACGGGAATTCCGAGAGCTAGATTGTTCTTAATTTTACAACAACTCTACTATGCTGAGCCGAACTTCTCGATTTTCGGCCAGCCTAGCGATTTTCAACAGACCTTTGATCTTTAAAAATAGAGCTTTCTATCTAAAATTGAGCTGCATTTTTGGAGAAATTGAATTAAGTCTTTTTAACCCCTCTTTTTTCTAATGCTTTTAACAAATCATCCCAAGATTTATTTTCAGTCAGCCAATAACTTCCTTTACGCTTTGAATCAACTGCAAGTTTTTCTGGGCTACAGATAGAAATCACCTTTTCACAATGCAGATAATCTACTTTTCCCGGTTGAATCTCTGCACAGCTGATTGCAAAATCTTTACGATTAACCAATAAGGCTGACCACATCCCAGGCTGAACATAAGAAGACCACCCTGCACTAGCAGAACGACGCTGAACTGGATGATCTAGCCACAAACTTTGTTTGGCGATATTTTGTATAAAATAAATAACTGTTGTGCGAGGTTGATCTACCCCCGGAAGAATAATATTTTTTTCGTGCTCTTTTGCTTTTAATGGCTTGCAAATTACTTTTAGATCAGCAAATGCAATTCCAGAAAAACTTAATAAAAGAATCAATAAAAATTTAGTCGTTTGACGGCGCATAAAATTTCCTTAGCTTCGCTTTTCGCCGAGTTTAATTAATTTTTTTAAACAGTACAATCACACATATTGTTTTTATCGTGATCTCCAATATTTCCAGCATGCGCAGCTTCTTAAGCAAAATCTATTAAATGTAAGCAATATTTTTTAAGTACTTGATTTACAACATATTTTTTATAAATTCAAGATCAATATGTTATAATTATATTAAGTCCTATTAACAGAGAACGCTCCCATGGCCATGCTCAGCATTGTGGATTACTTTAAAGAATATGGACTATCTTTCGTAGCCAGCCGGAATCGCCCAGCAGCTATTTCCGCCCGATTTATTGTAGCAGAAACTTTCGGCACTCCAGAGGATGGCAAAATTGGCAGATCTTGGAAGCAGTATGTATCAGAAGGAATAGAAAATCCCATTGGTTATCGAGGAATTAATTTCCTGCATTGGCCTTACCTTTTTTTTGGTGGTTTAAGAAATTTAATGTGCCGCGGCATAGATCAATTAGTTATTGGTGAAAATATCGGCGGCGTCAAAGGACAAACAAGTCCGTGGTGGGCTGTCGGTTTGAAATTTTTTGTATCTTTTATTTTTCCTATTCCAGGTCTAGGCTTACTCGAAATTCCTGCTTTTTTCTTATCAAAGATAGGTAATGCAGGTAATCTCGTTGACGCCGGATATCGCAATGCGCTGTTAATAAAATATGGTTTTAAAAAAGAAGCTTCTGAACCAGAAAGTATCCCCTTACAACCCATAGGAAAATCAGAAAACAAAACCTTGGCATTGACAGAAACCCCACTAACAAAACAAAAAAAGCCAGGCTGGCTTGAATCCATTCGGTCATGGATTTTTGGTTCTAAACCCAGCAAACACAAATAACATCACTTAGATTCAAGCGCGCATATTTCTATAAATTTAAGTAAAAAAAGCGGCCATGATTTAGATGCTAATGAAGCAACCTTAGCAGAATTAAAGAAAGCGCATCAGTTAGGCATTGCAGAAGAAGTCTTTATTCCTGAGATGGAAAAATCTGCAGATGAATAAATCAAAGCATCGATTAACAAAATAAATGCTTTGATAAGAAATT
>JANWKO010000058.1 GCA_025451335.1 Gammaproteobacteria bacterium | reverse complement strand
GCAAAGATTTTAAATTATCAAGTTTACTTTTAAAAAAAGGAGCAACGGGTAATGGAGTTAGACATGATGCAACATTACAGGCATTACGGACGAAAGAATTTACACTAGCAAAACAAATTAATCCAGATTGTCCGGTTGATCTTTTTAAATCAAACTTTATGGCTTTTAAACAATTTGATAATCTTTGTCAAAGGCTTTTTGCTGCAATCGATGTATATATAACTCATTCCACCTTCAGTGGTCGTCATTCAGATTGTGAAAATATTAAATTTGCTATTTTCAGAAGTTATCAAATTGCATTGAAAATAGGAGATGTTAATAAAGCATATCAATCTCTTATCTATGGCCAATCTCAAGTAGAAAGTAAAAGTGATTTTGCTGATGGTAAGGGAATTATCACAATATTAAATGAAATTACAACAAATCATAAGAGTTCTCACTTGCAATGGTTATTAGCTAACGTAAAAATGCAAACTCAAAGTCGCCTAGAAAGAGAAATAATAGAAGCATTAACCGAATCAGGATTAAAGTTAATACAAAATGACAAAGGAATTATAGAAGATATAAAACCAATAACGGAGAAAGAACCTGTTTGTCAACTACGCTCTGGTCACATTAAAACGCACTTGATATAAAGTTCAAACATTTGATTAATATATTTTCATAAATATATATTTTATAAATGAAATAAATTTTACACATTTATTTTTAACCTATAGAACCTAAGCAATTGATTTTGAATCAATTTAAGAAAATAAACATGTATGTCCATTCAAAAGCTATAATATTAGGAGAGCATAGAATTTTTAGACTAATATTATAGGCACAATAATATGTCTCTTGAGCACAAAGAACACCCTGCATCACTTACAGCAATTTTTATTCGAAAGAATGAAATTCATATTGTTGATAGAATTCAAGATGAAAAAGACCCCAATGCTGTTTTTTACTTTGATAAACTATTTGATTCTGACACACCAAACCATGAAGAAAAAGAATTATTGGATGAATATTTTCATAAATTAAGCGAACAAGATCTTGATTCACTTTCACCTCGACAAATTGCTCTACTAGGACGCGCCTATCAATTAGGATTAGGCGTTAAAACTAACATTGAAAAAGCCATACAACTATATAATCAAGCTATAGTTAAAAATGAACCAATAGCACTAAGATATAAAGCAGGTTTATATAAAACAGGAGTTTCTCCTGATATTTTGGCTACAAATCTAAACTCCTATCTCAGCTTGCTTAAACATGCAGCTGATAGGAATGATCCTCAAGCGCAGATATTAGTATCAGATCAATTAAGAAAAGGAAAAGAAGTTAAGGAAGGGAAAGAAACCGGTAGAGAAAAAGATGTTAAACTAGCAGATGCTTATCTTATTCGCGCAGCTGAATTAAAACAAATAGGCGCACAAATTAAATTGGGTATGCTTTTAGCGAGAGCTTTATTAGAAGTTAAGTCAGAGCAAACAGAAATAAAAGAAGACCCAAAGAAAGCCATTTTACATTTCTCACTAGCCGCAGAAAATGGTGATCCAGAAGCATTAGCTTTGTTAGGTTTATTATTGATAAAAGGAACTCCAGAAAAACAAATTGATATTGGAATTGAATATATCTGGACAGCAGCAATGACTGGAAATCCTAGAGCAAATATTATGCTGGCAAAATTATACGAAGAAGGTGTCCCCGAATCTAAAATAATATTGCCTAGTCTAGAATATAAAGAAGAAGGTTTGAAATCAAATTTAGCCAGAGCTGCACAATCATTTAGAAATGCAGGAAAAATTGGTAATAATGATTTAAAACGTTTATTAGAAAAAATTAAAAATAAATATCAAACTCCGTACGACGAAGAACCTTTTAAAGCACTATTTCACATTGCTATTGCTTTAAAAGATAAAGATATGTTTTCACGTTTATGGTTTCAAAATCCAGAACAATTTGTTGCAATGTGTTTGAGTGAAGATTGGCCAAATGTCAGTCCATTATTAAATAGAGTAGCGAGAGCATGGGTTTCAGAAAAGATGGATCAAAGGAAGCTATTTATTTTGTTTGTGTTGCAAGATGTAGCAAAGTCGCCTCAAAGTCTAACAGCCATGTTAAAAGAAAAAAAAGAAAAAAACTTACTAACCGAAGGAGAGATTTCTCAAATTCGTCTAAAAACTCAAATACTCCCGTTGATTTTTAACATTATAGCACCAAAAACAGATATGGTTCTTAAATCATATAAAAATGCAAATCGGAAGCCTATTCTTGATAGACTCAGACATGATGATGACGATGCATTTTGCTATTTAGAATTCTCTGATTTATTTTATTCAAATGCAAGAATTAAGCATGAATTAGAATCTCTTACTAAATATTTTGCAGAATTAGAAAAAAGATATTCTCAACAAGGAACTGAATCAATATCAATGCATTTTAATACTAGAGAAATATTTTTATTAGGTATTGCATTTCAATACGGTATTGGTGTTACGCAAGATCTGACAAAAGCAAAAATTTTATATGGAATAGCTGAAAAAAATGGCGAAGAAGTAGCAAAAATATATAAAGCTAAGTTAGACGGTGATAAAGCTTTCGTAGAGCTAGAAAGCGAATTGAAACTGAAAGAAAAAAATCATCCCATGTTACTCTTTCATTTGTCTAGCCTTTATCTGGAGGGAAATGGTGAATTTAAAAAAAATATCGAGAAATCTGATCAGTTTCTTATTGCCGCTGCAAATTTAAAATATTTACCAGCACTTGGACAATTAGGAAAAAAATATGCAAGATCGTTATTAAAATTCACAACAGAGTCTCGAATTCCAGAAAACTTAGAAAAAGCTGTTTTCTATTTGACTCAAGCAGCTGAGCGAGGCGATCCAGAAGCATTAGCTAATTTAGGCATGTTGTTAATAAATGGAGTACCTGCTCCAGATATTAACAAAGCTTTAAAATATATAAATGAGGCTCTTAAGTCACAGCATCCGCTAGCTTATCAAGTATTAGCCATGCTTAATAAAGAAGGTATAGGTGTTCAAAAAAATTGGGGAAATGCGGCTAAATTATATAGAGGCTCAGGTGGGGCTGCTGAAATAGAAGCAAAATTATTATTCGAGGATATTAATAAAAAATATCAAAGCTTAGGAGTAATTAAATCATTATTTGCAAAATATCATAAAGAGGATTTTATTGCATTGTTTCATATTGCTGTCATTTTGAAAGACAAAGCTTTATTTGCAAAATTAGCCGGTGAAGATTATAAGCAATTTCTTGATTTGATTCTTCTTGAAGGTCCAAAATGGCAACATCTTGTAAAACCTTATCTCAGTAGTAAAGTTTTACCAAGAATTGAAGCTGATTTAAAATTACCAAAACTTGTTACAAAAAGTGGTGAAACTAAAGGACCACGGATGTGAAGACAAAGTTTATCGACATTAAAAAATACTCATTTTTGAATTTTTTTTTCATGGGTTAAAAGCCATTGTTTTCTAGCTACCCCACCTGCATAACCGCCTAACTCCTTGTTTGAATTAATAACTCGATGACAAGGTATAATAATGGCTAATTGATTTGTTCCATTAGCACGAGCAACCGCACGACATGCTTTAGGTTTTCCAATCAATTTCGCGATATCAAAATACGATCTGGTTTCTCCGGTTGGTATTTTCTGTAATTCTTCCCACACTTGTTTTTGAAATGGTGAACCGACTTGATGGAGGGGAGTTTCAAAAAATAGATTTTTACCTGTAAAATAATTGGTAATTTCAAATTCAATTTTTTTAAGAATTTCATTTTCGCCCGGGACAATTGCTGCCTTCAATTTCTTTCTCAGACGCTCTACTTCTCGTTCCAACCCGCGTCTATCAATAAATTCTAATAAATACAGTCCTGTTTCATCTGCGATTGCAATCATGGGACCCAATTGCGTATCTATCCATGCGGCTTTTAAAATGACATGATTTTTATGAGTAGGTGGTGCCCCCATAATTCGCGAAAATGCATCGCGAAAACCACTACTTGATTCATATCCCACGGATAACTGTGCATCAATCACCATATTACCTTCCTTAATGTGTTTTAACGCTAAACCCATTCTTCTGGAACGCGCATATTCCACGAATGTCATGCCAAATCGCTTCTTAAATTGCCTTCTTGCCGTCGCTGAATCAATACCTAATTTCCGAAAATCGCTATCTTTCCATCGCTTCTCTGGATTTTCTTCAATGGCTTTTAACAACGTTTGAATAACATGAGAAACCTGGTTTGGAAGTGACAATGGTTGACAACGTTGACAAGGTCGATAAGCAGCAAGCAAAGCTTCTTTAGCAGTTGCAAAAAATTCACAGTTTTCAAACTTAGGCTTTCGTGCAGGGCAAGTGGGTCGACAAAATACCCCAGTGGTTCTGACACCGACATAAAAAATTCCTTCATAATCAGAATCTTTGCCTAATAACGCTTGATAATATCGTTTACTTTTGGAAATAGAAATCATTTCTCGACTCTTTAATAAAAATTATTAGTATTTTAATTATAGATATTTTTCCAAAAATTTACGCCGAAATTCGGACATGGAATTTTTTTGACATGTTAAGATAAACCTGTAGTTTTACATGAGGCACAAATATAATTGATTTTAGTGCTTTATTTGTACTATAGTTTTCACGAATTTATTTACTAAAAATGATATTATACATTCCTAAAATACACATGTTAAATTAATCAATATTTTTGGGTAAGTGTTAAAAATGTACCGACATGAATTAGAATATACAGATAATGAAATAATAGATATTGTTTCTAAAGGTTATGGCATTAAGATTCTAAAATTAAACTACGTCGATATCGGTTCGTTTTACGTTTTTATATTGGATATTGAAAATAATAATAAATTATTTTTAAAAATCTATCCAAAAGAAAAATCACTCGTTCCTATACAGCCAACCATTCAATCGCTAAATAAAATGGGCACTGTTTTACATAGGTTAAGACATGGCTCAGGTATAAAAAATCTATCTTATTGCATACCGAATCTTCAAGGCAAATATTGTTATGAAACCCCAAAATTCATTTTTATTATATTCGAATATGTAGAAGGATTTCACCCAGAATATTCACCTAATCAGTTAAATTCAGATAAATTAGCTGAAATCTTTACTCATCTACATTCCGTTCCACCCAGTAAATTTCCTGATTTAGATCGAGAAAATTTTGATATTCAGTTTGCTCTTGGAATCGCTCCTTGGATTTATCAACAAATCACGATCATTAATACAAAAAATGCTGACGTAATGCTTGCTGTTTTACACAAAGAAAAAGGAAAGTTAATACACGCTTTAGAAAATTTGCAAAATTGGCAAGACATCTATTCAAAAAAAGTAATGAATTATGTAATTACTCATGGTGATCCCCATCATTATAATGTATTACAAACACCTCTTGATCTTTGGTTAGTCGATTGGGATGGCATAAAAATAGCGCCTATTGAGCGAGACTTATGGTTTTACGAGGATATGCCATTATTTGATATCTATTCTAAGCTCAATAATAACTACAAAATTGATATCCAATTATGTCATTTCTATAGATTACAACGTTTTTTAGAAGATATTCATTATTATCTCAACCAAGTATTATTAGGAAAAAATTCAACAGTACATCAATCGGAAGAAGATAAAGATAATTTCTTAAATCATTGGGGTTGGAAACTTTGTTTATAGGTGAGTAAGTAAACACTGCGCCCGCACGCTGTATTATGTAAAACAGTCGATTATTTCGAATCTTTTTGTAAAGAGCGACGCTGAATAGATAGGTTATTTTTTTATCACCAAAATTGTTTAGTATTGCTTTTTTCCAATTTATTGGATAAATTAACCATTGATCTGACCATGAATTGGCAGAGACAGAATTTAAAGTTATTTACTAAGATCTATTGACACTGCTAGACAGAATCCGCAGTTCTTGAATTGTCAACAGACCGTAGGACTTGATCATGCGACAAGTACCTCAATATTTATTAATCGGCAATGGTCGTGTATCCCGCCATTTTCAATATTATCTTTCCATTTTAAAAATACCTTTCACTTTATGGTATCGGCAACTTCCTTCTGAAAAACTCAAAAAAAATTTACAAAATTCTACTCATATTCTGATACTAATAAATGATGATGCGATTGATAGTTTCATAGATGAAAATTTAAAAAATACCAAAGCTTTGCGAATACATTTTTCAGGTAGCTTGGTGACAAATCAAGCATTTGGCGCACATCCGCTGATGACATTTAATCAAGACTTGTATACTAAGGATTGTTATCAATCCATAAATTTTATAATTGATCAGGATGCTCCAAATTTTGAAGAGTTATTGCCGGGATTTCCTAATACTCATTTTCGCTTAGATAAAAACGTAAAGGCTAAATACCACGCATTATGTGTATTGAGTGGCAATTACAGCTGTATGTTATGGCAAAAATTGTTTTCTACTTTTGAAAATGAATTTGGTATCCCTTCGACAGCCGCACATCCTTATTTACAGCAACAAGTAAAAAATCTTATTAACAATTATCCGACAGCATTAACAGGTCCTTTAGTGCGTAACGATACCAATACAATTAAAAAAAATCTTAGAGCACTTTCAAAAGATGCCTTCAAAAAAATTTATCAAAGTTTTGTTTCATGTTATTTATATCAAAAAAGGAGAATAGATAGTGAATGTACTTGATTTCTATACTATGAAAAATTTAAAGCAAAAAATCAGTATGGTGACTTGTTATGACTATACCAGTGCCTGTCTATTGTCCAAAACAAACATCGACTGCATCTTAGTCGGTGACAGCGTTGCGATGATGATACATGGATATAACGATACCCTCTCGGCCACACTTAACATGATGACCATACATACAGCAGCTGTGAGTCGAGGTGCGAAAAATAAATTTATTGTTGGAGATTTACCCTTTCTTAGTTATCGAAAATCACTTAGCAAAAGTATTTCAGCTGCGCAGAAATTAATGAAGGCCGGCGCTTGCGCGATTAAATTGGAAGGTGCAGCAGGAAATATAAAATTGATTCAGCATTTAACGGAATCGGGTGTCCCTGTTATGGGACATTTAGGCTTAACTCCTCAATCTATTCATTTATTAGGTGGCTTTAAAATTCAAGGAAAAACAGATCGAGAGGCTGACAGAATAAATGAATCTGCAATAGCTTTACAAGAAGCAGGTTGTTTTGCTCTTGTTCTAGAATGTGTTCCTAATATGCTCGCTAAAAAAATCACTGAATCGTTAAATATTCCAACAATTGGTATCGGTGCGGGTCCTTTTACTGATGGTCAGGTTCTAGTATTCCAAGATTTACTTGGTATGCAACCCACATTTAAGCCAAAGTTTCTTAAAACCTTTGCTGATGGATTCAATTTTATATCTAATGGAATAGAAAATTATATAAGTGAAGTTAAAAATGGGGAATTTCCAAAAGATGAACATTGTTACTAATCTTAAAGAATGGAAAACAATACGACAATCATTAAATAGCAAAACAATTGGATTCATTCCTACAATGGGCAATTTGCATGATGGTCATTTGAGTTTATGTGAAAAATCTAAAGCAGATAATGAAATTACTGTTGTTAGCATTTTTGTAAATCCAACTCAATTTAATCAAAAAAAAGACTTTGCTAATTACCCACGTACTGTGGATTTGGATTGTAAGAAATTAGATGTCGATTTTGTTTTATTACCTGAGAAAAATGAAATTTATTTTGATAATTATGAGATTCAACTTACTGAAACGAATTTAAGCCTTGATTTGGAAGGACAGTTTCGACCTGTACATTTTACCGGTATGTTAACTATCGTTTTAAAACTATTAAATCTTATCCATGCTAATCGCGCTTATTTCGGTGAAAAGGATTATCAACAATTGTTATTAGTCAAAAAAATGGTTGAAGCTTTATTTATTCCCACAGAAATTATTGGCTGTGAAACAATACGAGCTGAAGATGGCCTAGCTCTAAGTTCTAGAAATTCTCTTCTAAATAAAAACCAACGTGAAAAAGCTAAATTATTTCCTCAATTACTAAATAGCAATTTGAGTGCTCATGATATCACTGAACAACTCATATCTCTTGGTTTTAAAGTAGATTATATCGTTGAAAAATGGCAACGTCGCTTAGGTGCAGTTTGGCTTGATGATGTACGTTTGATCGATAACTTTAGGTTATGTTGACCCCATAATAAAAGGATAAAATATGTTACTTTGTCTCGACGTCGGAAATACGCACATTTTTGGCGGTGTATTTGAGCATGAGAATTTATTAACTCGTTTTAGATATGCGACTCATTTAATTGGCACCTCCGATCAACTGGGGATTTTTTTAATAAATTTATTGCGTGCAAAAAACATAGAACTTAAAAATATTTCTGCAACTGCGATTAGTTCAGTTGTTCCAAGTTGGGATTATACCATTAAGCATACTATTTCCTCTTATCTATCCTCTTCTATTTTTCTTCTGCAATCCGGTGTTAAAACTGGTTTAAATATCAAATATAAAAATCCTAAGGAAGTCGGTGCTGATAAAATTGCAAATGCAATTGGAGCTATTCATGCATTTCCTCAAAAAAACATTATTATCATCGATATGGGGACTGCGACAACAGTTTGTGCCATAAATAAAAAACGCGATTATTTAGGCGGCACGATTTTACCCGGGATTCGACTTGGAATGGAGGCTTTAAAATCCAATACCGCTAAACTGATGGCGGTTGATATTGAAGAACCCACTTCGTGTTTAGGCAGAACAACTCATGAAAGCATACAAGCTGGTTTGTTTTATGGACATTTAGGCGCGCTAAAAGAAATCATTAATCAATTCAAAACCAACATTTTTTTGGGCGAACCCGTCATCGTGATTGGAACAGGTGGATTTTCTCAGCTCTTTAGAGAGAAATCATTATTTGATGTCATACTTCCTGATCTAGTGTTATATGGATTGCATCATGCATACGTAAATTCTATAGTATACGGTGATAAGACCAACTATTCCTAAGAAACAAAATATTTTTATCTTAAGTCGAAATACGGTAACCATTACCAGGATTGCTCTATTTTTCAAGGTTTGATAGATTAACCAACAATCAAATGTACTAATAAATATCAAATTTTAAACAAGGGGTGATTATGGATTCACGCAATAGTAAAGCAAAGAGTCTAGTTAAAGCAGCTTATCAAGGACAACTTGATGTAGTAGAAGATTTAATTCAACATGGTGCAAATGTCAATTCCAAAGAGTTAGGTCCCAAATCACCGCTTATCAGCGCCGCATGTTATGGAAGAATAGAAGTTGTTAAATATTTATTAGAACATGGCGCCAAACTTGATGATAGAGCCGAATACGGGAGAAATGCACTAATGTATGCCGTATCTGATATGTCTAGGGAAAGAAAAGAGGACTATCTTAAAACTGCGCTATTTCTCATCCAATCTGGTATTGATGTAAACGCTGCTGATGAAACTGGAAAAACGGCATTAATGTATGCTATTGAAAGTGATAATCTGCAAGCAGTCGATTTGCTGATCAAATCCGGTGCAAATAGCAATTTTAAAGATAAACATAGAGATACACCTCTAATTTATGCTGCTCATTCTATAAATGGAAATTCCCATCAAATTTTTGAATTACTTATTAATACCCGAGCAGATGTTAAAGTCAAAGATAGAAATGACCTCACTCCATTAATGTTAGTCGCTTCTTCTAGCTCAGGACGGAAAGTTGTTGAATTGTTAATTAATTCAGGCGCAGACAAAAGTGATCTTTTCCAACATGGTAAAACTGAATTAATGTATGCTGTTATGTGGAATGATTTTGAATTAGTTGAAAAATTAATAAAACATGGAGCCAATGTTAATGCGCAAGATAAATCTGGTAAAACAGCATTAATGATCGCAGCTCAAAATCAAAATGCGAAGTTAGTTGAATATCTAGTCCAAGCAGGGGCAGAGATAAATATCAAAGATGAACGTGGATATTCAGCCCTTCTCTATGGATCCTATAATCCGGATCTCGTTCGCTTCTTAGTCCAATCTCGTGCAGATATTAATGTTATCTCGGAAAATGGTCACACAGCATTAAGCGAAGCTGTGTACTGGAACCACAAAGACATTATCCAATTATT
>JANWKO010000057.1 GCA_025451335.1 Gammaproteobacteria bacterium | reverse complement strand
TTAGGAATAAAACGACTTGTTGCTTTACGTGGCGATCTTCCTTCAGGCATGGGACAAAGTGGTGATTTCAAATATGCGAATGAATTAGTGAGTTTAATTCGAAAAACAACAGGTGATCACTTTCATATTGAAGTTGCAGCGTATCCTGAATTTCATCCGCAGTCTAAAAATGCAATAGACGATGTTTTAAATTTCAAAAAGAAAGTCGATGCCGGCGCCAACAGTGCCATTACACAATATTTTTTTAATGCTGATGCTTATTTTCATTATCGAGAACAATGTGCGAAAGAACATATTTACGTCCCTATTACTCCAGGCATCATGCCTATAACACAATTCGCAAAATTAGTGCGCTTTTCTGATATGTGCGGAGCTGAAATACCGCGTTGGATACGTAAAAAATTAGAAACTTTTGGTGATGATCAAGAATCCATAAAAGCATTTGGCATCGAAGTCGTTAATGACTTGTGCGAGCGCTTAATCTCAGGCGGTGCGCCTGGGCTACATTTTTACACTTTGAATCATTTTGAAGCTAGCTTGACAATTGTAAAACTATTAGGGAAAAAATTTGCGAAAGAATCGACAACTTTTAAACTTGATTTGCAAGCTGAACCAAGAGTGTAATTAAAATACAACATCAATTTTTTGTATTTCATGTTAGATGCAAGCAAACTGGCGCTATTCATGAAGTTCAGATAATATACCAACCCAAAAGATGGATGGAGCTAGGATATAATGAAACAATTATCCGTTATTGTGCCGGTTTATAAAGAAGCGCAAAATATCAAACCTTTTCTTGAACGCATGGAGCAAGTCCTCAATAAGGCTGGTTTATCCCACGAAATCATTTTTTGTCTAGATCCCTCCCCAGATGAGACAGAAATCGTCATCGAGAAAGAAATTGAACGCAATTTTGACATTAAATTGCTCAAATTTTCCCGTCGCTTTGGTCAACCTGCCGCCACTATGGCCGGAATTTTACACTGCCAAGGCAAAGCCTGCGTTGTCATCGATGTTGATTTACAAGATCCGCCTGAACTCATTGAAACCATGTATAAAAAACTAGACGAAGGTTATGAGGTTGTTTACGCCAAAAGACGTTCTCGCAAAGGAGAAACTTTATTTAAACGTATCATTTCCTATTTTGGTTATAAAGTTATCAATAGATTAAGTGATGTACAGATCCCTCGTAATACAGGTGACTTTCGTATCATGACCCGTCGCGTTATTGAAGAATTACGCAAATTGAATGAAAGCCATGGTTTTTTGCGTGGATTAGTGGCCTACGTTGGGTTTAAACAAACATTTATTGAATATGATCGTGATGAACGATTTGCAGGTAAAGGTAATTATAACCGCTTTACTGGATCATTAAAAATTGGCTTAAATGGTTTAATTAGCTTTAGCAGCCGCCCTCTTCAAATGATGTCTGTCTCTGGCGCAGTCATTGCTGGATTCAGCTTTTTGTTGGGTATTTGGTATATCATCCAGAAACTGATCGATGTGCAATTGACACCCGGCTTGTCCACTACTGTGTTAGTGGTAAGTTTCTTTTCTGGAGTCCAATTATTGTGCTTGGGATTGATGGGTGAATACGTTGGTCGCATTTACGAAGAAGTAAAACGTCGCCCAATGTTTATTGTCGATAAGGTAATTGATAAATCGGAGGTATCATGAGTTTACCTTTTATACTGCCCCCTGTAACGAATCATGGTGCTTTACCCATTTGGGAAGGTAATGGATTTCGCATCGGCGACGAATTCTCTAAGGTATTGCAATATAGTATCAATAACTTGGGTTGGAATGACGAACTCACTTTTTTTCACGAAGAATCCGCAGGTGATCAACACTTCATTGATCGCGCGTCAAGAGATCATGCAATTGATCAATTAAAAAGAAATATTCATGTTGAGAACCCTCTTATTTTAGAAATCGGTTGCTCCTCTGGTTTTATGTTGCAACGTATGCAAAAAGCATTTCCTCATGCCACGATTATGGGATCAGATGTTGTCAGCGAGCCTTTGCAAAAGTTAGCAGAATCTATGCCAGCAACACCTTTCTTTCGATTTGATTTAACGCAATGTCCTTTGCCTGATAATAGTATTGATGCAATAGTTATTTTGAATGTCCTGGAACATATAGAAAACGATGTGCTTGCTTTACAGCAAATTCATCGAATTTTAAAACCAGGTGGCGTAGTTGTCATTGAGGTACCCGCAGGCCCACATTTGTATGATATTTATGATAAAGTGTTAATGCACTATAGACGTTACACCCTTGAAGGATTAAACCAATTAGCAAATCAAGCAGGATTGAAAATAGCTAAGCAATCACACTTGGGATTTTTTCTTTATCCCGGTTTTTGGTTAGTCAAACAAATGAATAAACGTCTGCTTTCAGAATCGAATGAAACACAACAAAAACAAGTAGGAAAAAATATTAGCAACACTGGAGAAAACAAACTTTTCCACGCACTCATGCAAACCGAATTATCCTTGGGACACTTTGTTTCTTATCCATGGGGTATTCGCTGTATTATGACATGTAGAAAATAACCGGAGAGAGTTACAAATGACAAAGCCAAGTAATGGACAATCAAACGAAAGCGTAGAACAAAATATTTCTTTTTTCCGCGACAACCTAGAGACTTATAATGCAGGAATTCAAAAACTTGATACATATGTCACTCTCAGAAAATATATAAATGATTCTATCCAAGGGGTAGATAATCTTCTCGATATTGGGAATGGTGGTGTTTTTGACTATGATGTCAGTCTAGTTAATAAAATTGTTGGATTAGATTTATTTTTAGATAAACTTCCGACTTCTTATATATGCCCCTCAAATGTCACTTTAAAAACAGGGAGTGCATTAGACATTCCGGAATCAAACGAAACTTATGATGGCGTCATGATGGTGATGTTGATTCATCATTTAATTGGAAAAACGGTAGAGAGTTCAATTTATAATGTAGAAAAATCTATAGAAGAAGCCTACAGGGTACTCAAATCAAAAGGTAAAATGATCATTGTTGAATCTTGCGTCCCTAAGTGGTTCTATCAATTTGAAAAATTAGTTTTTCCAATTGCTGAACGCATAATTGACAAAATATTTAAACATCCTGCAACACTACAATATCCAGCCTCCATCCTAAAAAATATGCTAGAAAAGAAATTTGATAAGATAAAAATAATCGACGTTCCACTAGGACGCTGGGTAATGATATATGGTTTGAAAGTTCCAACTTTCATTACACCTATTTCTCCAAAAATATTTATTGCGGAAAAAATATGACAAGATCGGAAACATTTGTCAAATTAATTGATGTCTATCATCAAAATAAAAAAATGTTTTGTATGTTTCTTATGACAGGTCTTGGTACAGCTATATTATATTTTAGTATTTTCTCATTAACTTGGTCTTTATTACATATAAATCATATTTTTGCTGTTAGTCTGTCTTATAGTATTTCTGCAACATTTCATTTCTATACAAATCGGCACTTGACATTCAAAACAAAAGATCCAGGAATGATATCCCAACTATTTAAGTATATTTTTTTAATATTTTTAAATTACATAATCACTTTAGGCATTGTACAATTCAGCCTATTATTTATTAATTCCTCACCTTATGTGGGGGTCATTTTATCTACTGGCGCAACTGCTATTACGGGTTATTTACTTTCAAAATATTGGATATTTAAAGCTACAACTATTACAATTTAATTGGAGAAAGTGTCTTGAGATATTTTATTACTGGCTGCGCCGGATTTATCGGCAGCAACTTAACTGACAAATTATTAAAAGAAGGACATGAAGTAATTGGTTTCGATAATTTCTCAACCGGTCTAGATGAATTTTTAATAGACGCAAAAAAATCATCTCAATTTACTTTGATTAAAGATGATTTATTAAATCGAGAAGCTGTTGAAAAAGCGATGCAAAATGTCGATGCCGTATTTCATATGGCTGCAAATGCTGACGTGCGTTTTGGCACGAATCATCCGCATAAAGATTTAGAACAAAATACCATTGCCACATTTCATGTATTAGAAGGCATGCGTGCTAATGGTGTAAAACGTATTGCTTTCGCTTCCACCGGATCTATTTACGGTGAAGCAGAAACTATACCTACACCTGAACATGCACCCTTCCCCGTGCAAACTTCATTGTACGGAGCATCTAAATTAGCTGCTGAAGGAATGATACAAGCTTATTGTGAAGGTTTTAATTTTCAAAGTTATATCTTCCGATTTGTTTCGATTTTAGGTGAACGCTATACACACGGCCATGTTTTCGATTTTTATAAACAATTGTTACAGGATCCAAATAAATTAATGGTGCTAGGAAATGGCAAACAACGTAAGTCTTACTTATATATTCAAGATTGTTTAGACGCCATTTTATTTGCGATGGAAAAAGCACAAGACAAAGTCAATATTTTCAATCTTGGGACTGATGAATATTGTGAGGTGAATAATTCGATTGGTTGGATTTGTAATTACCTTGGATTCAATCCAGAAAGATCTTACACGGGCGGTGAACGTGGTTGGATTGGTGATAATCCTTTTATTTTCTTAGATACATCCAAAATTCGTCAACTGGGTTGGAAACCAAAATTAAATATTCAAGAAGGTGTGATGCAAACGATTAAATATTTGCATGAAAATCCTTGGGTGTTAGAAAAACGAACATAATTTTTTATCAAATTTTAAATAGAAATAAATGGATAAAATTATTATTTTTACAGATGCTGCAACATCACCAACTATGCATATCGCGATAGGAGCATTTTTATTTTTAGATCAACAACAAATGCAAAGTTTTGCTGAATGCAGTATCAACGATCTTTATTATAAATTACGAGATGAGATTATTTATCACCAATACTCATCTAAAAAATCTACATGGTCAGAAACAAAAACTGTTATTGATTCTTTAAAATATATTCACAAAAAATTCAATACTATTCCCAACGTTGAAATTTACACTGACTGCCAAAGTCTATGCGATTTGCTTGGCAAAAGAAAAGAAAAACTTCAGAAAAATAATTTTATTACTCGAACTGGAAAAGTACTTCAAAATGCAGATCTCTATCAAGAACTTTTTTTAATTGCTGAAAAATTTAAAATTCAAACTTTTAAAATTAAAGGACATCACTCGAAGTCAAACCGCATGAGTCTGCAAGAAAAGATTTTTGATGTACTAGATAAATTCAGCCGGAAAAAGTTGCGAGAAATTACTGTTGAGGTTAATGCATCCAAATGAGAAGCCTTTGATTCTCTCGGTATTGAAGTAGAAAAAAATTCTAAAAATAAACGAAAACTCATTATAACCTCACATTTATAATCCAATGCAGACATAACTGATTTAAATATTATATAAATCGACTTATTAACCCATTAAGAAGTCGCTTTCCGTAGCGATTATGCAAGACTAAACCAGGAAGATTATTGGGAAGCTTTGTAAAGTACATTTTCTTGATATAAAATTTTTAACGCATCGTACCAAGAGTTCTGCTCGATTCCGAACACATTTCCAATTTTCTGACAATCCAAAACAGAATACAAAGGTCTTTGCGCTAATGTTTGATATTCTGCTGTTGAAATGGGAACTAATTCTTCTTTTTTTAAGTGAAAGCAATTTAATATTGCATGAGCAAATTCATACCAACTTACTGCTGGAGAATTTGAGTAATGATATGTTCCCCAAGGGACATTTTTTGCAGAGCTATTTTTAATATGAGAAATTATTTGATAAATAACATCGGCAATATCGCTTGCACTGGTCGGACAACCGATTTGATCATCAACGATGCGAAATATCGATTGTTCTTTTGCTAATCGTAACACGGTTTTTACAAAATTCTGACCAAATGAACTAAACACCCAGCTGGTTCGCAAAATAATATGTTGGGACACATGTTGACGAATCGTTTCTTCAGCCTGCCATTTACTTTGTCCATATATATTTAATGGTGCTGCCAAATCTGTTTCTGTATACGGTGATTGTTTTTCACTATTAAAAATATAATCTGTTGAGAGATGAATTAAAGGAATATCAAATTTATCACAAATATTTGCTAAATTTTTACAACCTTCGAAATTGACAGCATAACACAATTCTTTTTCTTGCTCTGCCCTATCAACGGCTGTATAGGCTGCTGCATTAATGATTAAATTGGGGCGAAATTTTTCGAAACAACTTTGAATTGATTGTTCATTGGTAATATCTAAAGATGCGCGATCAAACGGCATGAGATGCAATTCTGACGAAGTGTCTTGAGCAAATTTTCGTTGAATTTCTTTGCCAATCTGACCATTCGCACCAGTTAATATTATTTGCATCAATCGCACCTTAATCTTTCGTAAAAAGGATCACTTCATGAAATTCTTTTTGCAAGAAGGACTTATCATCCTATGAATTTTTTCCAAAATC
>JANWKO010000056.1 GCA_025451335.1 Gammaproteobacteria bacterium | reverse complement strand
ACCTACTCCTTTGCCATGCCAATCGTCAGCAACAATTAAAGCAAATTCTGCGCTTTCTAGATCTTGATTAGTAATGTAACGCCCTACTCCAATAATTTTATGTTGATTGTTTTTTTCATCAATGGCTACCAAAGCCATTTCGCGATCATAATCAATTTGGGTAAATTTGATTAACATTTCTGAAGTTAACTCATTAAAATGGCCCATAAAACGTAAATATCTTGATTTTTCAGAAAGATTACGGATGAAATCTTGTTCAAGCTGTGCATCTTCAGGACAAATTGGACGTATAGAAATAATTGTATTATTAGCTAAATTATATTTGGTAATTAAGTGTTTAGGATACGGATAAATAACTAAATGATTATAAGGAACAGTACAATCCGCTTTTGCTACAACTATTCTAGCATCGACAGCTAGCAAGCCATTCTTATCCAAGATAAGTGGATTGATATCCATTTCTTTAATGTATGGTAATTCACATACCATTTCCGATACACGAAGCAATATATTAATGATATTATCCAATTGTATTTTAGAAAGTGAATTCAGTTTTCCTCCCGGTTTTAATATCCTTGTTTTTGCAATTAATTCTTTGGCGATAAAGCTATTTAATGGTGGTAACGCTAAAGCTCTGTCCTGAATGATTTCTACTAGAGTACCTCCGGCGCCAAAACTAATAACAGGACCAAATACGATATCTTTAATGACACCAATCATGATTTCTCTGTCAAATAGATTCGAATATTGATGTTCAATTGTCACCCCGAAAATTTTAGCATTAGGAAAATTCTTCCCAATTCTTAGCATGAGCGACTCATAAGCCTTTGAAATTTCTTCTTCGGTGCTAAGATTTAAAATTACGCCACCTGCAGCTGATTTATGCGAAATATCGGGCGAATTAATTTTCATAACAACTGGCATACCCACTTTTTTTGCAGCATTAATTGCTTTTTCGATCGAATCTGCCTCTTTTGTTTCAGCAACCGGAATGCCAAATATTTTTAATATTTCTTTGGATTCATATATTGTCAAAACTGAGCGCCCAGTTGCAAGAATCGTTTCGATTAATTGTCTCGCTTTTGCTATGTCTGATTTAAATTCTTGGTAACTCGCAAAGGGAACTTGCGTCAATAATTTTCGATTATGATAATAATTTGCAAGATACGAAAAAGCTTCGACTGCCTTTTCAGGAGTATCAAAATAAGGAACATTGTATTTTGAAAATAATTTCCAAGATGATTTAACGTGCTTTTCACCAAGCCAACAAGCAAGTATTACTTCACTATTTTTAGAATTATTTACGACCTCTTTGGCTACCTTAAAAGGATTCGACATAGCAACAGGAACTAGAATTGTGAGAATTCCATCGAAATTTTTTTTAGCTTTACAAATTTCTAATACCCCACTATATCTTTCAGGGGTTGCATCGCCAATAATATCGATAGGATTTTGGTGGGACCATTGATTAGGAAGAATTTTATTTAAATCTAGAATCATAGCGTCTGTAAGCAGAGGTAGTTCTACACCTAACTCAAAAGCACGATCAGCAGCCATCACGCCTGCTCCTCCCCCATTGGTAATAATGGCTAATCTATTACCATTTAATTTTCTCTGAGTAGATAAAATTTCAGAGGCTGCAAAAAAATCTTCGATTTTTAACACCCGTACTGCTCCAGCACGCCTTAATGCCGCATCGAATACATCATCATTTCCGATTAATGCGCCTGTATGAGATAAAGCAGCACGAGAACCTACAGAATTCTTTCCTGATTTTATGGCAATGACTGGCTTTAATCGAGCTGCAGATCTTAATGCACTCATAAAATGGCGTGGTTGTTTTATTCCTTCAATATATAACAAAATACTTTTGGTTTGTGCATCAAATGCTAAGTAATCTAAAATATCGCCAAAATCGATATCAGCATTATTCCCTAAAGAAATTATTGTCGAAAATCCAATTTTTTTGCTAATTGACCAATCTAGGATACCTGCACTTAATGCACCTGATTGAGAAACTAAAGCAACAGATCCTGGCAAAGCAAAATTATTATCGAAGGTAGCATTTAAATTTTTGCTTGGCCGCATTACTCCCAAGCAATTAGGACCAACAATACGGATTTGATATTTCTTGGCTGCTTCAAGCATCTGATTTTCCAGAATCTTTCCATTCTTTCCTGTTTCGCTAAAACCCGAAGAAAGAACTATTGCGGTATGAATATTTTTTTCACCACATTCACCGATGATTGTTGGAATCGTTTTTGCGGGGGCGGCGATTATTGCTAAGTCAATAGACTCTTTGACGTTTTTTACAGATGAGAAGCAAACTTGGCCTTGTACTTGTTTATGCTTAGGATTAATAGCATAAATTTTTCCACTAAAGTTTTCTTTAAGTAAATTTTGAAACACTTTCATACCAACAGATTTAAGTTTATCACTCGCACCAATTACTGCAATTGATGAGGGTGAAAATAATTTTTCAAGGGGATGCATTCTTTCTCCTAGAATAGTTTGACTTTGTTTAACCGATATTTCATCATAAAGTGCAACGACGTGCATTCGCACTTTATTTCGCTCACAATAGCTTCATGATGAATATCGGGTTAAGCTTATCCATATTAGCTCGTAAATCATGAAGTTTTCAACAATTACAGATTACTTCGTCTTGCAATAGGTCGAAATGCAATGCGGAAAACAGAATTGTTTTGGCTTGGGGTCACATCTAACAAAATAGAACTATCATATGCCTTACAATGAAATAAGTTTTTACTTTTTTCTTCCATTTCATTAAATAATAAATTGTCTCTTACACTTTCCGAGTGCTGAATTTCTCTTTCATTGAGAAACCAATTTGCATCAATTAATTCAGCACTTTCAATTTGCATCCATTCAAAGACTTGACCGAAACATAATTTTATTCTAATTCTCTGAATTTCAGCTTGAATTGTAAGTGTGAAGGTAAGTGCAAAAAAACCATCATGTGTAGGAACAGCAGGAAAATAACCTTTACTTAATTCTTCGCCTTGGCTAAGCTCAACTTGAATAATTTCACGACGTAAACTAAAATCAGAACGCAAAAGTTGAAAATTAAATTTTCTTCTTAACATGATAGTTAACATATCCTGTATATCAACATCGCGTCGTAAAGAAAGCGCAGAGCGTTTTTCTAACCACAATCCGGTCCGACGTACAATATTGGTATCAACTCCTGCATTTTGAAAAATGGGCATTTTAATATTGGTAAATTTATTAGCTTCGTTTTCAAACGAAGATAAATATGAATTTTCATTGATTGTTCTTAAAAAGATGCTTCTAACTAATTCTGAAAATGCTATATCTTTTAACATTTGCATCGGAATGGAAAGATTTGAAAAGAATTCTTTTGCATCTCTAACAAAACCTAGGCATGCATTTTGCACCAAGCCAATTTTATTTCTTTGCTCTGGATTTAAACTAGATATTAGATACTGTGGATTTCCATCTTCATCATAATTAATTACACTATTTCCGCCACTGCTACATAATTCTTCAATAATATAGATATCTCGATTTAGCAAATTCAATGATTGGGCATCACACCAAGAGGCATCTATTAATCCTCGCTTAGTATTTTGCCATTCCGGTAAATCCAATAAAACGAGATAACGACCAGTAACTTCTTTTACCTTTAATTCATCCGTTAAAATTTGAGTAAGCAATCGTTGTGTTGTACCTTGATATCCCACATCAACAAAGACGACTGTATCTCCGGACTTAATATCAGTTTCTTTTTTCAAATATTTTACTAATCTCGAACGAAATTCCGCTGATTTTTCTATAATATAATCTGTGTATTTCTTTTGTAAGATGATATCACAAAATTCTTTATCAGGATTTGCTGCATTTTTCACCGCATCTAAAATTTCATTGATCATTTCCTCTGTAAAATGAAACTGACGACAATGATCTTGAATACGCCAATCATTTAGATTTCCTGAAAGATAATTAACAATATCATCCTTGTTATAAAATGAAGGTGCGAAAGAAGTAAATCGGCTACATTGTAAAAGTGTACCCACTTTCTTTTCTGCTAAAACATCACATGCCGATGCAACTAAAAATGAATCGCGCATGACAAAAAGAACTTTGACTTTTTTCCCTTCACGTTTCAATTCTTCAATTTCTTCCAATATAAAGCGAGCAAATGGATAAATGATTTGTCCTAATGATATATAGCCTACTATATTTTCTGGATTTTCTGTGGGAATATTTGTTAGTCCATAAATGCCTTTATAAGGACTTGCCAATGCCCGACTACGGCGAATATCTGGAATCCCGATCAAAGCAGCCACCGCCTGAAGTCGTAAAATTTCTGCAATGAGTTCATTATGTTGTATGAGTTGCAATGCTTGAATACCAACCAATTTTGGAAACTCCAAATCTAATAGAAAATGGTCTCCCATATGCAGGATGGATTCGGCTGGCACTGCTAATGTTTCGACAATTCTTTGATATAGTCCTTGCGCTTTTGATACTTTAAATTCACATGAACAAAACACGTTATCGATGAGTTTATATACATCATTCGGCATAACACTTGATAAAAGTTTTCTTAATTGCTTTTCTTTAAAATATGTATTGCTAACGACAATAATCTTTAATCCATGAGAATGAGCATTTTGAATCAACTCAATAACTGAAGGAAATACGTAACTTGTTTCTATTTCAGCAGATATTTCTTCTTCACACAGTTCGTTAATTTCTTTTTCGTTTAAAGAAGTAAAACTAAGTTCGTAAATTTGTTTAAGTGTGACTTCCGAATTTCCATATTGCACATACATTTTATTGCGCGCAGATTCTTCTGCTTTATAACGTTCTCTAGCTGTAATACCTCTCTTTCGAAACAATGGACGTTGGGCAAGATTATAAAACACATCTTCCGGTGTTGCTGTCAAACGCCAAATTAAAGTGTCGAAACAATCAAGAGAAAGAATTTTAATTTTGTCGGAAAATGCATTTAATAGATCAGAAATTCTTATGCGCATTAGGCATCTTCCTTATACAACATGATGAGATACTTAACTTCAAATTTTGTATCAAGAATGTTCTTCTAAATGTTCTACAACACCATCTAAGCGTCGAATGACATTGTTCCCTTCATCTATTATCTTATTTTTATTGTGAAAATTATCATTTTCCATGCGGGTAATGATATTAGAAATTTGCTTATTGGCTTCTATTAACAATTCGACGACATGTTTTTTAATCATAAAAAAATCCTCTTAATATATTTCCAAGTCATACATCTTTATTTTACAACAAAATAGAGGTAGGCCGGGGTCTAAGTGCTCTAAGGAAATTTGATTAGTTGAGTATTTTTTTATATTATTTTGTTGTTTACGTTATAATATATACATTAATTACAAAACTAAGAACGTTTAGCTGGAATCATAATTCGTATACCTAATAATATGCCGGTAATGACAATAGCAATGCAAAGCAGAGCCCCTTTGCCGGGAAAAACACCGTCATGGATATATCCATAAAGCAAACTGGATAAGGTTTCAAAAACGAGTAATTGGCCAATAAAAGAAGTCGGCAATTGACGAGATATGGTATTCCACCAAGTGGTAGCAAGCCAAGAAACTATGACACCTAAAATAAACCCGCCAATAATAATTTGATATAAAATTTCATGATTTGAAAAACTTGCTAAAACCACTGACCTGTTTAATAAAGCATAAAACGGAAAAATAACTATTACTT
>JANWKO010000055.1 GCA_025451335.1 Gammaproteobacteria bacterium | reverse complement strand
TGATCTATTTCCTTTTCATCCTGACTTATTCCTAATATTTCATATGGAGTTCTCCCAGAATTAAAAACTATTTCGGTACTTGAACGTCGCTTGTCAAAAAATGATTTGGGATACATTTTAGCTTTTTGGGAATTAATTTGCCTTACTTTAACTCTTTCTTGAGCTTTAACTTCGTTTTCTGCTTCTTTACTAGTTTTAACGTCTTCTTCAGTATGTAATTTTTCTTCATTCCCTCTTTGTTTCAATTGTACTTCTAATAGCGCACCGCTATTCAACTCTCCTTTTTCATTAACTATAAGTTTTATATTCATGGGATTTTTTTTCAAAATAGCATCTAATGTAAGCCAATCTTCTTTTACGTTTTTAACAAATTCACGAAAATCAGGATAATGTTGGTGATTAAAATATATCAAAACCTGTTCTTCTGGTTTTAACTTATTCCACACTGTTTTGGATTTCATAATCAATAATGCAGAATTAACATTATTTAAATTTAATCCTACAAAGGCTTTGGTAGCTATTTCATCTGCTTGTTTGTCAGACTTAGCTTCTTCTTCAGCATGCAATCTTTCTTCATGGCCTCTTTTTTGTTCCAATTGTACTTCTAATAACACTTCGCTTTCCAATATTCCTTTTTCATTAACTATTAATTTTTTATTCATGGGATTTTTTTTCAAAATAGCATCTAATGTATGCCAATCTTCCTTTGCATTTTTAACAAATTCAAGAAAATCAGGAAGATGTTGGTGATTAAAATAAATCAAAACCTGTTCTTCTGGTTTTAACATATTCCACAATGTTTTGGATTGCATAATCAATAATGCAGCTTTAACATTATTTAATCCTGCTAAGGCCAATGAATCTCTGATATGTTTTAACTCATCTCTATTAACATGATCACAAACTATATAAGCTGCTTTTGCATAGGCTTCATATGTTTCTGGTAGAATCTTTTGTCTTAAGAACTTCTTTGCCTTCTTTACAGAAGTAAATATAGTTGGAAATTGAGATCTTTTGACTGATGGATAACGATGAGAATCAGACATATCAGCACCTCGACTGGCTTCATAAAAAGATACCGGTCTTTATTGCATATATATTTTAATTTTAGCACATTTCAGAATAACCAATAGGCTGGCTTATTAGTAAGAAATTGAATATTAATGAAATTAAGTCAAGTCATCAAAATTTGAATTTGTTCTCTCTGTTGACTATTGTCCATTCCAAATTGTGTTCTAATAAAATAATATTGGATGAAATTGCAATTTCATTAGTGCAATTGGCATGATAAACCTCAAAAGATCGGTAGATATCATATATTGTGTCAATACAAAGTCTGCAGAAATACAACAAAGTCATAAACATCGATCCAAACATTAGTAAAATCAATTATCTAAGTATTCTTGTGCTATAAAATTCTTACACTATAGAATAGGATTTATTTTTGAATAATTTGATAATTTTTGCATTACTTATGTTAAAATAATGAGCTAATAAATGAAGGTTACATTAGAATGACAGATGCTCGTCAAAAATATCAATTAGATCGTCCAATCAAAGCAAATGCGGATGGCAATTGCGCATTTAACGCAGCAAGTCTCATCCTATGCAAGGTTTTGAATGATATAGAAGTCAGAATAATCAAACAAAACAAACAGCCTGACCTGGAATTTAAGCTATTCATTGACTTAGTGAAGCCTGTGCTCTGGCCTATAAAACAAGATCAAATTGGTAAATCATGGAATGAAGTCAAAAATGGGTTATTAAAATTAGCACAACATTCTAGCTTGCTACAAGAAAGACTGGCTCCTGTACTTCGAGAATTAGCTATTAATTTGATTCGAACTGATAAACGTGAGCACCAAATGGGTACAGCAAATGCTATCCAAGTTGAATTTGAACAATATGTTGATTTGCGAATAAATAAAAAAATTAGTATAGCCGCTATTAACAGAAATCCACGTTATAAAGAATATATTGGTGATATTTTTGTTAGCCACCCTTTCATTCTTGAGCATTTTGAAAAACTTTGCGTAGAATGCAAAGATTTAGAAACTGCCAAAAATGCTTTAGTTAATTGGTGGATTAAAACAGGAGGTCATGAGAATTTTTTAAAACAAATGTCTCGCTCCGCGGAAAATCCTGGCGAAACTGATAAGTATGCAGGGGAATTGGAATTACATCCCATTTTCTGTTATTTTGGAATCGCTGCTGATATTGTAAAAAATGATCGTATAGTCGCGAAAATTGGGTTTCAGCCACGACTTCCTTATGGATACTCTCATTTAAATTATTTAGCTAACCGCGGGATCATTGAAAGTAAAAATAATACACTTTTTCGTGATTTATCTGAAGAAAAAATTTCTCAAGCCTTAAAAAGTATTTCGCATGCTCCACAAGTTTTAGATTATCTTGATCGCCACACTGATGAATTGAAAAAAAATGAGAACGGTGAAATCCTTGTTTCACCTAGTTTTATTCGTTTTATGAAAACGCTAGAATCTGAAAAATGTATCCAACAATTAATTGATCGGAAAGTGATTATTAAAATTATGCAAACAAATGATCCTGGGGCAGCGCATTCGAAATATCAACCTATTATGGGCCGTAAGAAAAAACGAATTGATCCAATAAAATCACAATTCAAACCAACCTACAAATGGCTATATATTGATCCTAAGGAAGTCGAAAGTAGAATCGCTGAAACACCAGATAGCGACCTTATTAAAACAGTCTGGAAACAACAAAATGAAAACTTAGTTAGAGTTGGCTTGGTTAATACAGGTTGTCATTGGAATGTTTTAACAACATTCGCTGAAATAGATAGCAAAAAATCACGTTCCAGAAAACAAAGTTTATTTCAAGATCATCACCAAATTAATGAAGAAAAAACATCAAATTCTTATTCTTTTGGCATGACTTTCTGAGCTTTCAGTTTTTTTAAATTCAGCTATTTGATGATAATCCTTTTCTCGTGGAAAAAACTCTCCGTATTTTCGTTTAGCAAAATTTGGTAGAGTTTTCCCTGTGATTTTTTCATAGTCCTTATTAATTTCATCACGACAAATAGTAATTTGTTTTTTTTCAGCTTCTGACAAATTTGCAATAGTTTGATTCGACATCATCATATAAGCCACCATTTCCCATTTCTTTTTACTTAATGCTAATTTAACAGGTGAAATATGTTTTCTATTCTTTTGTGTAAAATCGACATCCTGGAGCGCTAATACTTTGATAACTTCCCTATGCCCTTGCTCGACTGCATAATGGGCAGGAGTTGATCCACCTTTATTTCCCGGGAAATTGAGATCGGCTCCACATTGAGCTAATTTATTAATAACATCCGCATGACCATTCATCGCGGCAACACATGCTGCGGTAGTATTTAAGACATTACCTTTGAAAGGAGGATAAGATCCCTGGTCAGATATTTTACGTTTCACTTTCACAACTTCGTTTAAATTGATTTTTTGACTGTTAAAAATATTTATCATTTCCGCATGCCCATAATATGCAGCATTTAAAAGCGGTGTCCATCCCTCAACATCTGCTATAGTTAAATCTGCCTTAGATTCAACAAGTGATTTCACTATATCAACATATCCAAAAATTGCGGCCACATTAATAGGAGTTAAATGATCCCTTTTACGAGGTATATTCGGATTAGCATGATGCTCTAATAATTTCAAAACATTATCATTATTGCCACTTTTTGCTGTTACCCAAAGCGCGGTCATTTTTGTACTATCCGATAAGTCAATTTTAATATTTTTTCCACGTTGTTTTAACATTTTTTCAAGAAAATTTTTGGCACTTATTCTTTTACTTTGATTTTCAAACTTTTCAAAAATATAAAACTCAGCACTTAAGTTACGCATTTTATTTTTTGTAAAGCTTTTATATAATTTTGCCATTCCTTCAACCAAATCTTGGCTTGATTTAAATTTTAGCAATAAAGCTCCAGCCCCACTTTCCGTATCAAAAAGTTCATAGCTATTGTCTATTTTTTTTAAATACATTTGATGGTTACAACACGAAAGCAAAACAATATCTTCATGACATATCATTTCATCTAAAGTCTGAACTAATTCATCTTTTGTAAAACAAAAACCGATGGATGTAACAAATTTAATTGGAAGATTCGCTTCAGAAGACAGAGCTTTTTCTTCATAAGAAGTTTTTTTATGAAAATCATCTGCCGGAAAAATTTTTAATAAGTTGATTAAATCTTCTTGAACAACTGTTTTATTATTCACTCGTAAATTATAATCTACAGAAGGATTTTGAACTCCAAATAAATTGTGAATATAGAAATATAATTCTTTTGCCATCGCCAATAATTCTTGATTTTCTTTATTTTCTCCAGTACTAGAATTGATAGCGGCTTTTTCAAGCGCATAATAATGGACCTCACGAATATTACGAATTTCTTCTTCATATTGATTTAATTCGATTTGCGAAAATGCTAACTTCTTTCGAAAATAACGCCCCTTACAATCTGCTGTTTGTTTTCTAACCGCTTTAAACTTTTCTTCAAAAGGTGAGATTTTGTTAATCAATTTTTCTTTGTTTTGGTTTATTAATTCATGATATTTAGATTGATATAATTTAAAAAGTTCAATCATTTTTGAAAAAACATCTGGTTCCACAGTTTGTAAAAAATATAATCTTTGCAAGTTTTTGGTCTCTTCTCCAATAAGATCGGCGCGGATTTTCAAAAGCACAAAGGCATTGCACAACCCAAAAATCCAATCGGGAAATTTTTCTCCAATCGCTCTCAGAAAATTTTGCATTTTGCCTTCTAAAACTGTTTGTTCAGTGGAAATTTTATATATTTTTTTGGAGTTTATTTTTGAACTGAACATAAAAATCCTTTTCTTATTATTTGGGAGGGTGTCAAAGCTATTTTAATTAAGGGTGAGGTCTTGAAAGCCGCCCCTTTGACAAACATAAAATCATATTACAAGGTAATATCTTTGTAAAATATTCTGAAAGGAAATTTTAGATTCTGAGGCAATTGCAAAATTGAGAATTTAGTCGCTTCGTTTTAGCGCAAAAACTTGAAAAACTAATCGGCCCAAAATTGTAATTTTGATCACAAACGTGTAGTGCAAAATGCGCTAGGACCTGCCTATATCAAAATTCCTTTTGAAAGAGAATCGAGCAACGTAAGTCAGCACAATTGTCGCCCAAAGGGTTGTGACATGGATGCCACAACTCATGCACAAGGCTACGGAAGGCCTTTTGCATGAGCACATGAGCAGGCTGAGTAGCGCAGATTGCCTTCTCTTTCTTAGAAATTTTGATATAGGAAGGTCCTAGCGTATTTCGCTAAATCTTGCTTGTGTCTCTAGGAATTTTGCAAGAGGCTCTGTTGACTATTTCCATGTAAAAAATTTGGCATCTTCATTATGTGAAGATGCCAAATATTTGCGATGATTTAATTTTTAATCGTTATACGATCTAATAACTACTTTGGTTCCCACGTTGACAAAGTTGTAACGCAACCACTCAGCATCACTTACATGCATACGTACACATCCATGACTAACATTACCATCTACGACTTCTCCCTCTGGGGATCCATGGAGTGCTTGGCCGCCATTAAAATACATGCAATATGGCATGGGCGCACCACCTCTAGGTATGGGGAAAATATGCGAATGGCAGTCTGGACTACCTAACGAGTAAACTCGATAAGAGCCCGTTCTGGTATGGCAAGGATGGCCAAGATCAGAACACCAATCAGATCCTGCTGAAGCTTCACCACCTCGAACTAATTCACCACTCGATGCATATGCACCCCAAGCATGTTGTTTAGGATCGACTACAACCGTTTTTTCACCAGTAGTAATATGGCTTGGTAGACGCGAAGTATATTCATGAGGATTATAAGGTGCTCTTTCTCTTTCTGGATATCGCGAGTTTTCAACTGAATTATAAGAACAAGAACAGAGAACAAATGAAAACAAACTAAACATCAACACTTTTCCATATGAACTGATAGTTTTCATAGATTTCACTCCTGTAATTTTTTTATACTTTCATTGTATCCCAAAGAAATAAAGAAAAGTGCAAAATATTTTCATAAAAACAATTGACTAGACGTTTAATTATTCATCAATGCATGTTGTGTTTAAATAGTAGTCATTTTTAGCTGAAATTTTTTTAGTGTTATTTATAAATATTTAGCTTGTTATATGCAAAGATATCCAAATAATTATAAATTGATCATTTAATGATCTGCAAATAACAAATCAACACTTCTTTGCATTGATCATTTCTTGATCTTTGGAGCAGTTTCAAGATAATCTGTAAACATCTAGAATGTTTTTGGCTGAAAAAATTTTTCTGCAGAGATTATGTTGATCACCTTAAATCATTTTCATCTATCCTTTGGTTTTCCCTACGATGACAGAATTATAGGTTTCACGGTTATGTTATTTGATTCAGGCGAAGCGAGAAGTGCATTATACATATCAATGTCTGGAATAATGATTTCATAATATTTTTTCTGTTTTTCATCAAATCCAACAGTTCGATGTTTTAATTCAGGAAGGTTTCTAGCAAGCATAATCCGTAACCGTGAAATTTGAAAAGAGAAAGATAAACCTTGTAAATTAACTTGAATCATTTTTTGTTGGTATAAATTAGAATCAATGGGGTGAAACGTATCTTTATGAATGAATTTGAAAATTTGATGATTCTGTGAAGTCATTTTGAATAAATACGGCAAGGAATAATTAAGACCCAAAAGCAATTCTTGATGATCTGGTGCTTTAATATCAGCCATAGAGTAAATACATGGAATACTAAAACCATTAATTCTAACAATTCTAAATTGCAAATTCGCAAGTGCAATTTTGTCCTTGACTCCAGGATCAATTTGAAAATTCTCCAAATGCTCTGGCTCTAATAAAAATGGTAAAAATCGCGCAAGATTACCGGTTTCCCTAGCATCGATCACAATTTCATACTTATTTGATTTTCCTAAACTAAAAAAATATTCTCGGCTTAGATAATTTGAATTTTTATGCAGCAAAATCATTTTAGCAATCCCAGTGTAGCAACAAACAAAGCCCTTGTTTAAAGCTTTCCCCGGCCGTAATGCAAGTACCCAGCCAATTTCATTATTTAACCAGCGGATAATACAGTTCTTTTGAAACTGCTCTAATTGAACAAGATATTCTTGATAGCTCAACTCAGGAGCATCGACATGGTTGACAAGATTGGAATTAAGTTGATTATATTTGAAAATATTTTTCAAAATCACTTCACTCCATGTTATTTTTAATATTTTTTCAATTTCGCGTACTGAAATTAACTGCGGACTTTTAAAACCGGTCTCTCCGACTGGTGTATTTGCTATCCACAAAAACTTGGGATTTTGGATTTTCCAATTTTTAATTAACGGTTTTAAAAAATAAGAAGAAAATTTGTTTTTCATTGATGTTCACTGTTTAGATTCATAAGAAATAAAATTTACAATCTGCCATTTCCCATCTTGATTTTTTTGGAAGATGTCCATACCTTCATCTTGGCTAGATGAAATTAACACATCTTTTTCATAAATTAACAAAAACCAAGTAATCCTGACAGCTGCCAAGTCATTCGACCGAAAAACATGCCTAATTTTAAATGAATATTGATAATGACGCTGAGATTCTGCAAAAGTTTTTTTAAAACCTTCGCAAATAGACATATAATTCTTTTGTGGCTGTCCTGCATAATCTGCGGTCATTTTGCTTGAAAATAATTCACAAGATTTTTTTAAATCTTTTTTATTGAAAGCTACTGTCCATTCATTAAAAATTTTATAAAATAACTCATTATCTTCCAAGTTCAGAGCGGCATAAATATGAGAGAAGAAAAAAAAGGTTAAAATAAAAATTATTACTCGCATAAATTCCCTTTTATAACTTAATAAATATACATTTATAAAGTTACTCAAATTTTTTACTTCGTAAATTTTTAATTTTTCCTCGTAATATTTTTTTATTTAATCGGCGCTCTTTTTCGGCTAATGAAGGTTTAGTTTTTTTTCTTTTTTTTGGCGCAATCATGGCACCCTTAAGAATATCCACCAACCTGGTTATAGCATCTTGTTTATTCCGTTCTTGGGTACGAAATCGGCTTGCTTTAATTAGCAAATCCCCTTGCAAAGTAATTCTTTTACCTAACTTGTCTAATAATCGCTTATGAATTTCTTCAGGCAAAGAAGAATTTAATATATTAAAACGCAGTAACACTGCTGAAGCAACTTTATTTACATTTTGACCTCCTGGACCAGGAGCTCGTATGAATGTAAACACTAAATCAGATTCATCTATTGAAATATTTTTGGTAAGTATTATCAAGATTGTTCTCGCCATTTTTGGATGGCTATCATGGCTG
>JANWKO010000054.1 GCA_025451335.1 Gammaproteobacteria bacterium | reverse complement strand
TAGAAACCCTATGCTTTACGAAATTACTTACATGAAACGAATTTTATTTAATTGATCATCAAGTAAATGGTGATCTTTTTTTACCAGGGGCAGCTTATTTAGAAATGGTTCGAGCGGCAGGACAATTTGCTGCGCCTGAAAAAGTCGTTGTTAGTATGCGCCATGTCATTTGGTCAAACGCTATTCGAGTGTATAATCCTGTGCAGGTGACTATTAATCTTTATCCAGAAGAATATGGGGTAAGCTTTGTGGTGAGCACAGAATCGCTCATACATGCGCAAGGTAAAATTATTTATGGAGCTGATTCAAGTAAAATTGAAACAAAAGAGCTTGATTTGGCTGCTTTGAAGGAGCAATGCACCGAGAGCTTAACTCAAGAAGCAATTTACTCATTTTTCAGATCAATGGGTGTGGAGTATGGACGAAGCTTTCAAGTGATTCAGGAGATATTTTTTAGCCCTCATGCGGCCCTTGTTCGTATCCAATTACCAGCGCATTTAGAGCAAGAAGCAGAACAATTTGTATTGCATCCTAGCTTGCTGGATGGCGCTCTCCAAACTATAGTCGGTTTTAACCGAGAAGAGACATCAAAAAAACCGGATTTGTATCTCCCATTTAGTATCGACGAGATTATTATCTTCGACAAATTACCTGCAACATGCTATGTCTATGTGACCAAGACATCAGAAGGATCTTCTCTTAAATTTGATATGCAAATTACGAATGAGACTGGTAAGGTTTACGTTCATCTTAAAGATTTTACTGTGCGCTTATTGCAAAAGAAATCATTAGAGGACCAAGCAGTAAAAGCATTAAGAAATAGATCCGAGGAGAAATTTGATGTATTTTATTACCATCCAGAATGGAAGCAAAAAGCTATTGATGAGATTGAAGCGATCGAAGCAATAGATGAGATAGATCAAACTATCAAAACCCAGCATATCAAAGACAAGCCAAAAAAAGCTAAAAATATCATTTTAAAATTGAATGAAGAAAATTTAATATCGCAATTATTAGAATTAAATGAACAAAATATTTTGCCACGTTATATTATTTATCGTGTTGATTTTTCTAACACGATTCATTTAAAAGATGCTGATATAAAGCGGCAATTGCAAAAAACTTTCCATGCTTTGTTTACGATAAGTAAAACGCTGATACAACAAAAGCCGAAAAAAGACATTCAAATTCTCTGCGTTAGTAAAGGCAAATCGCCTTTTGTTGAAGCGATCTCTGGATTGGCGAAAACCTTGCATTTAGAACAGCCGAAATTAACTTGTAAGGTTATTGAAATTGAAAACGAGCTGAATGAAGACACTCTATTAAAAGAATTCAATTCCAACGACGTGGAAGTTTATTATGATAAAAATTATATTCGTTGGGTTAAATATTATAAAGAAGTGAAAGACAAGCATGATTTTAATTCTACTCTGGTTTTCAAATCAGGTGGAGTTTATCTCATTACTGGAGGCGCAGGTGGGCTGGGTTTAATATTTGCCCGTTATCTCGCCGAACATTACCAAGCTAAATTAATTTTGATTGGCCGTTCGGCTCAAAATGAAAAGCAAAAAACAATTATTACTGAATTAGAAAAACTTGGTGGTGAAGCGATCTATATTCAAGCCGATGTAACAAAATACCAAAGCTTAAGCACACTTATGCAAACGATCAAAGAACGCTTTGGTCGTTTGCAGGGTGTAATTCATAGCGCAGGTGTGATTCGTGACTCATTTATTTTAAAGAAAACTGCACAAGAAATAGAAGAAGTTCTTGCTCCCAAGATTTTGGGCGCCGTGCATATAGATAAAATTACGCAATCAGACCCGTTAGATTTTTTTGTGATGTTTTCATCTGTGGCTGGGGTTTTTGGAAATGTTGGGCAAAGTGATTATGCTTATGCGAATGCATGGATGGATGCGTATGCTTTCTTGCGTGAAGAAATTAAAAAAGAGAATAGTCGATCTGGAAAAACTATTTCGATTAATTGGCCTTTATGGGTGGAAGGCGGAATGCAAATTGATGATGAGTCTTTGCAAATAATGGAAAATATATTTGGTATATCAAAACTAGAAACAAATAGGGGGTTGTTGGCTTTTCAGGCAGTTCTTAACCAGAACTATCAGCAACAAATTGTATTATCAGGACAAAAACAAAAAATAGAAAAAACCATTGGAATCATCTCTAATCCAATCATGCCAGTGGCTGAAAAAATTGATACGAAAATTTCCAGCGGTTTGAATGACGAATTTTTAATAAATAAAGTCCAAGAACGCATTGTAGCTTTATTAGTAAATATTCTAAAGATTGAAGAGGCTCATATCAAACCGAAAGATAAAATGAGTGATTATGGGATGGATTCCGTCAAAATGGTAATGTTGACAAATCAGCTAAATAGTTTTTATAGTCTTCAGCTTACCCCGACCATTTTATATGAACAATATACTATCTATGATACAGCCTGTCGCTTAGTTGAGAAATATAAATCTATTTTTAATACATACTATTTAAAATTTGGAATACCTGGTTCATCTAATTCTAGCGAATCCAAAACAAGGTCCTTTAGTAAGTATTCAGTTTCTCAACCTATATTGAAGACTCGTCTAATACAAGCTAAGCCATTACATCTTCCTGTCATTTCTTCACAGGGCGCTGAAGACATAGCTATTATTGGTATAAGTGGTATTTTTCCTGGTTCGCCTGATTTAGAACAGTTTTGGACAAATTTAGTTACTCAAAAAGATTTGATAACAGAAATTCCTAAAGAACGTTGGGATGCTTATAAAACTGAAATTAAATGGGGCGGATTTATAGATAGAATTGATAAATTTGATGCGGGGTTCTTTAATATATCCCCTCGCGAAGCAGAGTTAATGGATCCACAACAAAGATTGTTCCTGGAAACAGTATGGAAAACTATCGAAGATGCAGGCTATGTGCCAGAAGAGTTATCGGCGAATAAAACAGGGTTGTTTGTAGGTGTGTCAAGCAATGATTATAGTGAACTCCTGCAACAAAGCGAGATATCAGCTTATACACCAACTGGCAATGCGCATTGTATTTTAGCAAATCGAGTATCCTATTTGCTTAATTTGACCGGTCCAAGTATTGCAATCGATACTGCTTGCTCGAGTTCTTTAGTGGCATTACATCAAGCAGTAGAATCGATTTTAAATAAGAATTGTGAACTTGCTATAGTAGGTGGTGTCAATGCGATCTTGTCACCAATGCTGCATATTGCATTCAGTAAAGCAGAAATGCTCAGCAAAGATGGACGTTGCAAAACTTTTGATAAATCGGCGAATGGCTATGTTAGAGGAGAAGGTGTTGGTGCCATCTTAATAAAACCTTTACAAAAAGCACTTCAAGATGGTGATACAATTTACGGGGTGATTAAAGCTACAGCTGTCAATCATGGCGGCCATGTAAGCTCATTAACGGTTCCAAACCCCAATGCCCAAGCAGAACTCATAGTCTCTGCGATGGAGCGATCGCATATCGCACCTGACACGATTAGTTTTATTGAAACGCATGGTACTGGTACTTCATTAGGCGACCCGATTGAAGTAAATGGGTTAAAGAAAGCATTTGATATATAAAGTGAAAAGCAAGGAAAGGGAATACTACCGCATTATTATTGTGGCTTGGGATCTGTCAAAACTAATGTAGGCCATTTAGAAGCAGCCGCTGGCATTGTAGGATTAATCAAAGTCTTACTTGCTATGCAACACAAAACAATTCCAGGAAATTTACATTTTAAAGAATTAAATCCATATATCGAAATTAAAGATAGTCCGTTTTATGTTGTCGATAAAACACAAGAATGGAAACCAATAAAAGACGAAGTAGGAAACGATATTCCTCGTCGCGCAGGAATTAGCTCATTTGGATTTGGTGGAACGAATGCCTATGTTTTAATTGAGGAGGCACCTCAAGTTTCGACACTAAGCTATCATGCGAATAAGCCATATTATCTGGTCACCTTATCAGCTAAGACTGAGGATGTATTAAAACAACGCATTGAAGATTTAGCAATGTGGGCTTCCAAACAAGTAGTTGAAAGTATTTCATTAGAAGATGTGAGTTATACCCTTAATAAAGGAAGAAGTCACTTTGAAAAACGCTGTGGATTGGTAGTAAGTTCTCTTGCCGAATTGCAAGAAACCTTACAGAAGCTTAAAGCAAATTTAAATCCTAAAAATTATTATATTTCTTCAGAAAAAGGGCAGCCTCATGATCTAGCAATTTATAATAAAATATTCAAATTAACGATGCAGGAGTTATCACAAGATAGCTGTCAATCAGATGATTATCGAGATAATTTGCTGACGCTTGCTAATTTTTATGTAGAAGGTTATGACTTGGATTGGGAGATGCTGCATCAAGATGAAGCAAAGAAAAAAATATCCCTGCCCACGTATCCATTTGTCAGAGAAAGATATTGGATTCCGGAAGATGAAAATCCGCTGAAAATAACTAAAAGTCATTTACACCCATTAATTGATACTAATAATTCTACCTTTGGAATGCAGCAATTTACAAAATTGTTAACGGGTAATGAATTTTACTTAAGAGAGCATCGAGTTAAAGGTGATGCAATTTTACCGGGTGTGGCATATTTAGAAATGGTACGCGCAGCAGCTGAATTATCATTTCCAGGTTTTTATGTTAAAAAATTATTAAATGTTGTTTGGTTGAGACAGTTAAATTGTTCAGCTCCAATTTTAATGAAGATTCGTCTTTTTAAACAAGGAGAAGAATCAAGATTTGAAATATTTAAAACGAATAATAATTTATTAGAAAATGAACATGATTTGGTTTTACTTGCTCAAGGTATCATTCAATATACAGATAAAGCAAAACTACAGGAGAATATTGAGTTGAGCATTAATGAAATTAAATCTCGTTGCACAAATATATATACTAAAGAAACAATTTATCAAACATTTGAACAATTAGGAATACAATACGATCAGAGTTTTCAAGTGATTCAAACTTTATGGGTAACCAATAATGAAGTATTAACAAAACTTTGCTTGCCAAATAAATTGAAAAAAAATAAAGATAGTTGGGTGCTTCATCCAAGTCTAATGGATGGTGCTTTTCAATCAATAATTGGAATAAAGTTGCTAAATCAAAAATCAACTCAGTCCCTTGATTTACCCTATAATGTTGAAGAAATTGAAATTACAAATATGGAATCATTTTTATCAT
>JANWKO010000053.1 GCA_025451335.1 Gammaproteobacteria bacterium | reverse complement strand
CAGCCGTATCCCAGAAGATTTAAAAATGCGTTACGCCACTGCATTTGAAGTGGATCCATCCTGGTTAATTGAAGCAGCATCACGTCGTCAAAAATGGATTGATCAAGCACAATCGCTCAATCTATATATGGCGCAACCCTCTGGTAAAAAATTGGATAATCTCTATCGCCATGCTTGGTTACGTGGCTTAAAGACGACTTATTATTTACGTAGCATGGGTGCGACCAATACCGAGAAATCCACTATCCATGATGGCGCATTGAATGCAGTGCAAACGGATTCTGGACCAAAGGTATGTCCCATAACAGATCCAACTTGTGAAGCTTGTCAATAACAACGACTTACTAGGAGAATAACAATGTCAACAGCAATTTGGAATGAAGCAATTGATGCAACACGCAATGCAGCAGGATTCGGTGGCGCCACCGGCTTAGAAAGTTTAGAAATGGGTGCTGCACGTATTCGTGTCGATGATAAGCGCATTATTAACTGTCGTGCAGATCTCAATCAACTCGTGCCATTTAAATATAAATGGGCATGGCAAAAATATTTAGATGCCTGTGCTAATCACTGGATGCCTAATGAAATTAATATGGCAGCCGATATCGCGCTGTGGAAAGATCCGAATGGTTTAACAGAAGATGAGCGAATTATCATTAAACGTAACTTAGGGTTTTTCTCTACGGCAGATTCTTTGGTTGCAAATAATTTAGTGCTGGCACTATATCGTCACATAACTAATCCTGAATGCCGTCAATATTTGTTACGACAAGCTTTCGAAGAAGCGCTACATACACATGCTTATCAACATGTCATTGAAAGCTTAGGTATGGATGAAGCGGAAGTCTTTAATATGTACCGCGAAGTCCCTGCTGTGGCACGCAAAGCAGCTTGGTCCCTGCCCTATACCCAAAGCCTTGGCGATCCCCATTTTCACACGGGAACACCTGCGGATGATCAACGCTTGTTACGTGATCTCATCGCGTTTTATGTCATTTTTGAAGGTATTTTCTTTTACGTCGGCTTCACACAAATTTTATCAATGGGTCGCCGAAATAAAATGACCGGAACGGCGGAACAATTTCAATATATTTTGCGTGATGAATCCATGCATTTGAATTTTGGTATCGATGTCATCAATCAAATAAAAATTGAAAATCCACACTTATGGACAGAACCGTTTAAACAAGAAATCATTCACATGATTCGCGATGGTGTCGATCTCGAATACACCTATGCTGTTGATACGATGCCACGTGGCATTTTAGGCATGAATGCAGAAATGTTTAAAGAATATCTGCAATTTATTGCAAACCGTCGTTGCGTGCAGATTGGATTAGCCCAACAATATCCCGGTGCAGCCAATCCTTTTCCTTGGATGAGTGAAATCATGGATCTGAAGAAAGAAAAGAATTTCTTTGAAACACGCGTGATTGAGTATCAAACCGGTGGTGCATTGAACTGGGATGAGTAAGATCTAACGGGGTCGCTAACGCGCTACCGGGGTCAAGTCTCGAAAGTTGACAAAGTTTTTTTGTCAACTTTCAAGATTTGACCCCGTTACCGTCAACTTTAAAGACTTGACACCCGTTAGACCCCCGTTACCTTTGCAAGGACCTTGAATATTGTAGAATTATATTTTTAACAGCACTACCAAATATTGAAACTTCACTTTCAAGCACATTTAACTGATTGATGTCTGATAGCAACTTCATAACAAATCGCTCTCTCCAAAATGAATGTTTTTCATTAAAAAAAGTAGCTTGAGTGTTTTTAACAATTTCAAATGAATTGCTATACGACAATACATGAGTCATGATTGCAACACGATCCGGATAACTTGCTCTAGCAGCCAATCCGAGTAAAATGGAATAAGCCAATTCTGAATATTGAGCATCATTTTTTTCAAACAGCACATTAATCATCATTGAAGACCAGTTTAAAATTTGGTGAAGAGGTATAACATGAATGCTATTTTCCAGAGCGCGAAAACTATGCATTAAATAGCAGGAATTTGCTGATTCATGGCTTACTTTTGTTGAGTTTATTATGGTACTTATCTTTGTAAAAAGAATTTTCCAATACTGTTCTGGAATAAAATTATCCCACGCTAAAATTGTTTGAAAAATATCAAAATTGATACTTTCTATTTTGCTCTGGCCTAATTTATTAATTAATATATTCAAAATTTCATTAAATTTTTCTAAAGACAAATTTTCACGACAAACTTTAAGAAAAGGGGCGATGTAAGCCGAATTAGAAGTTCCATTTAATAACTGTGTAATTAATTTATCTGTGACAAAATTTAATTGATCTGAGCTAAGAAAAGGAATAATCTTAGATATATATGTAGGGTGCTCTCCATAAAGTAAAAGATCCGATGTTATTCCTTGAATAAAAGTTGTAATAACATTTTGTCTATCTTGCACCGATAAGTCATGCATGAAACATGCCATAACATGCAAAAGCTCCGCTTGACCCGCAGGTTGGCGCTCTCGTTTCCTCAAATTTTCAGATGCTTCTCGCAAAAAAACTATAAAATCATTCCAATATCCTGGAGTCATTAAAGCACAACGACCCCAAGTCACGATCAGGTTTCTGCATCTGCTAAAAAAACCTGAAGTCGGCGAAGACTGTTTAATTATTTTATCTAGAATTTCTTGACGATCTGGCGCAGAAACCAATAGAACAAGTTTATCTAATAAATCCATTCTTAAACTTTGACGATAAAAATAACATAGATGAACATCATCAATTTTCTCAATTATTTTATTTAAAATTGTAGATCTAAGAGACGGCGAAATAGTTTCTAAATGTTCAGTCAAAAGCAAAAGAATTGAACCATCAAAATCTGTATTTATCAAATCAACTATTTCAGGCAAAAACTCAGATTGTAATTCTTTGTTCATTAGTGAGAAATAATCTCTAAAAGGTATAGATTGGTATATCCATACATTTTTAAAATGAGAGAAATCTTTTTTAACTTGTGATAATAGTGTTTTTACGATTATAGCAAAATATTTTTGCGGAACTTGCGTGACAATTTGCTGTAATATCATAAAAATTCTATTTATGATCGATTCATATATTTCCTGATGAAACGAATCATTTTTATCTTTTATTATTTTATCACCAAAAGTGTTTAAATTATCTAATAAAAACTGGACAAGCTCATCCCAAGCAAAATCATCTAGTTTGGCTTTAACATTTAAAGTTGATAATCTTGCAAAATAGTCTAGTAATTCTCCCAGTGCTTCGCCTGAAATTGGATTATCTCTATCATTTAAAGATTTTATCCAAGATGAGACAGAATAATAAGAGGACAATTGAATAATGAGCCAATCATCCTTCTTCAGCCCTGAAAGAAAATCACTTAATTGATCGGAACTAAAATAAGGTGCACAATTTTTAAAATAACAAACGATTGAATAACTCTCTGGATGTTTATATGAATTAATATATTTTTTAAAAAAATCTAATAATTGAGGGTTAATTTTTTCACGTTGCGAAGCAGTGAGATAAGGCATGAAGCATGACAATTGTCCAACAGCCTCCAATGAGCGGTCATTATTAGAAGCAATACTATTTTTTAAAAATTCAATTAATGCAGTTACATCAAAAATTCCATCAATAGAAGCTAAATTTAAATTTTTCAATATAGATGGATTCAACTTCCATGCATATTTAGAATAAAAACTAAAAAAACTTTTTAATATATTATAAAAATCATAATCTAATTTGGTAACTTTTTCCTAATCATTCAATTCTATAAAAAATGTTACAATATTCAATTTTTCAAATGGGATTTCAGGTTCTTTAGTTTCAATCTCAATGATTTCTAAATGCTTATCATATAGAAACACATTAAAAATTCCATTGTCAAACCAATCTAAATTTAAAAGAGAAAAATGTTTTTCACAAATTGACGCGCCTTTTGCTTCCAGATTTAGCTCATGTTTTACTTCTTGTTTTACTTCTTGTTTTACTTCTTGTTTTACTTCCCAGTTTATTGCATGCTTAATTTCAGATTTTAATTCTTGGTTTATTGCTTGATCTATTTCTGGTTTTGTTTCGAGTTTTTTTTCAATCGTAATAAAACGTCGACAAAAATCATTAGCCGTATGTGAGAAAAATAACGAATTAAAAAAAGATGGCTTAAATTCAAGATATTTCTTCAGTAATAGCTCCAAAATCTTGGCAGGATCAGATATGCACTTCATGTGTTGTTCACAGATAATATCTTGATATTCTTTAACGGATGGCATATGTCCTCGTTTTAATTATTCATACTTTCTTCATACTTAATTAAGTATGAAGAAAATAGGGTTTCAATATCAACTTAATTATTAGGGGTTCATTATAGTGAGAGTTTAAAAACTGGAGCTGATGGTTTTGGATCAAGCGTTAATTTTATTTCTGCTGCTTTAGATATGTGACTTGCCTGATACTGAAGACATCTAGACTCATTTGCTATATCTTCCAAATCTCTTGGTGAATTTTGTAACCATTTATCCTGCATAGCAGATATAGCTCGATCTCCTGCCAATTTATATAAAACAGTGGCTATCTTATCTAAAGATTTTGACTCAAGAGCAACTTGAATTTCTCTAAGTTCTTGCCTATTAATAGCAAATGAACCATTCGTCCCTTTTTGATATTTATCAGAGACCATAGGCGCGCTTGGATCCAATACTTCAACTGTATATCCAATTAATTCATCTGCTTGCCGCGAAGTAATTCTCCATGTTCTATGACGGGCATAATTCTTATCAAGGGATACGATAAATGTTAATGGTTCAATAGTCTTTTCAATATCTGGTTCATTTTTATATTCAATCACTGTATGAGCATCAGGCCAATAGACATCAAATCCTGATTTTTTTGCTAATTCTGATTTTTTCCATAATTCATCTGACGATAAACCTTTATACACCATGCTCGAAGAACCCATTATAATCACCTCTAGATAATTAAAGTTCTAAATGTTACTTACTACCAAGCATTAAGACAAGAAAAAATATTTTGGTGAAATAAAGCATATAGAAATTGAAGCGGTTGATATCGCTATTTAGAGCAGCCTAATAAAGTTTGCTTTACCTACATCGGAATATTGATAGATTATATTTTTTACTGCACTATCCAAAATTGGGACTTCTTTTTCAATCTCATTTAATTTATTGATGTCAAATAACAATTTCAAGACAAATTTTTCCCTATTAAATGAGCTTGTATCGTTAAATAATTCTTGAGGATTTTTATTAACAATATCTGATGATAAATGACTATGCGACAATACATGACTTATTATTGCAACACGATCAGGATAACTTGCTCTTGCTGCCAATTCAAGCAAAATGGAATAAGCCAAATCTGAAAAATAAGGATCATCCTTTTCAAACAATACGTTTATCATCATACGAGACCAATTTAAAATTTGATGATTTGGAATAAAATCGATGCTCTTTTCCAAAGCTCGAAAACTAAACATTAAGAAAGAAGAATTTTTAGAATCATGACTTACTTCAGTTTTGTTTATTATGCTACTTATCTTTATGAAAAGTATTGTCCAATATTGCTCAGGAATAAAAGTATCAAAGGCTAAAATAGAAATAAAAATATCAAAATTAACTTCTTCTTTTTTGCTTTGACCCAAATTATTAATAAGCTTATCCAAACATTCAGTAAATTTTTCTTGTGATAAATATTCACGACAAACTTTAAGAAATGGTGCAATATACGATGAATCTGATGTGCCATTAAATAAATGTGTAATTAATTGATCAGTGACTGCATTTAATTGATCTTTATTAAGAAAAGGAATGATGTTCGTTATATATGTAGGAAGTTCTCCACATATTAAACAACCTGTTTTTATTCCCTCAATAAAAGCTGCGATAACTTTGTGCCTATCTTGCTCTGGAAAATCATGCATAAAATAAGCCATAACATGTAAAAACACTGCTTGATTTCCCAAAAACTGAAAAGATTCTCGTAAAAAAGTAAGAAACATATTCCAGTGTCCAGGCGTAATTAAAGCATAACGCCCCCAAACCACAATGAGATCTCCGTTTTTATAAAAAAATTCAGCAGTTACTCTGGTATGAGCATTTATTTTTTCTAAAACTTTTGTTCGATCCGATTCAGAAACCAACGGAACAAGTTTGCCTAATAAATCCACTCTTAAACTGCCAGTTGCAAAAGAACCAAGTTTATCTTTTTCTATACATTCAAGAATTTTATTAACAATTGATGATACAAGTGATGGCGAAATATTTTCCTTATATTCGATTAGAAACTTAAGAACTGAATCCCCAATATTTGAATTTATCATATCAATTAAATCAGGCAACAAATCAGATCGCAATGGATCATTGATTTGTGAAATGTATCCATCAAACGGAATAACAAAATTAAACCATTTACTGTTTTTAATATCTTTTTTAGCATACAAAAATAATGTTTTAAGAATTTCAGTTAAATATTTTCGCGGCACGTGAGTAGCAATCTTCTCAAGCAAGATTAAAATTCCACTAACAATATGCTCATCCGGCTCATTCATTTCATTTTTTAATTTATCACCATAGATGATTAAATTATTTAATAAAAATTTGATAAGCGAATCCCATGTACTATCATCTAGTTCAGGCTTTAAATTTAATCTCGCTAATCTGGAAAAATAGTCAATTAATTCAGGAGGCGCAAGATATGAAAGATGATCTTTATCATTCATAGCTTTTATCCAAAAAGACACGGAATAATAAGGTGACAATTGCATAATTAGCTCGTCATCCCCCATCAACTCTGAAAAAAAATAACTAAGTTGATCGGTGCTAAAATACGCTGCACATTCTTTAAAATAAAAAACGATCAATGAACTATCCGGAAATTGATGATATGACTTAGTATATTTTTTAAAAAATTCTAATAATTGCGGAAGTATTTTTGCACGTTGCGAAGCATCAAGATCAGACAGGAAGATTGATAAAAATCCAACAGCTGTCAATGAACGGTCATTTTTAGAAGTAATACAATTTTTTAAAACTTCAATTAATGTAGTTACATCAAACACTCCATCAACAGGAACTAGATTTAAATTTTTTAAAATAGAAGGATTCAATTTATCAGCATATTTAGAATAAAAACTAAAAAATGCTTTTAATAAATTATAAAAATCATACTCTAATTTGGTGTTTTTTTCATAATCATTTAATTCTAAAATGAATTCTCCGACATTAAATTTTTCCAATTGACTTTCATTCGCATCAATTTGTTTAACTAAAAATTCATTAGCCTTAATCTCTTCCGTTCCATTTTCAATATATTTACGCTTAAAATTTTCAAAAGTTTGCTCATATACCAATTCACTAAAAGCTTCATCATCCCATCGAGATAAAGTATTCTTTAAAAAAGTATTCATTTTTGTAGATTGCTTTGATTCTGCTTTTTTATCTACTTTTACAAATCGAGTGCAAAATTTCTTGGCTGAATGGGAAAAAAACATGGATCCCATTAATGAGTGTTCCTGATCAAGATATTTTTTCAACAGTTTTTCCAAGATTATCGCCGGATCTACAACACCTTGCAAATGTTGCTGTTGAATGATGTTTTGGAATTCTTTTAATGTTGACATAAAGGACCTTTCTAAATTGATCGCAATTTTATCAAAAGAAACATATCCAATCAACTTTTTTGATCTATCTAGAATTATTTGCTTACAATTAACTCAGAAAAATAACATGATGATACCAATATGCATTAACTGATCAATTTTAAGATCAAACTTTTTATAAATACATTAATTTTAGATTCAGGTTGATGTCAAAAGGTTTTCAAAAGGTTCATAAACTGCGATTATTATCGAACTGCAAAGACAAGTTAAAGAACTCACAACACAAGTTGCTAAGCTTGCATCAACACAACAAACTCAGCAACCCATTATTTTTCATTCATTTATGCCTGAAACAAAATCCATTCCTCTAAATCCGAAATCTGTGAGCAATAGTCATCATACACTATCAACGTATGGACAATAACAATAATAAGAACAAATAAAATTTGGTAAAATTTTATGGCTTATGCGGCTGCAAATGCCAAATAACCACATCTGATCTTGGTTCAGATACCTTCATGATATTAGTTTCTGTTTTCGGCAGGAGCGCTATAGACTTAATCTCCTCCACTGCCGGTGTCCGTGCTGCAAAAATAGAATTTTTTTGTAATCCACGCAGAATCTTATCAGACTGTAAGCCATCTTTTTCTAAGTACTGGATGACATCCTCCAATTTTGGGTTATCCAAATTAATTTCAGGAGAAGGCGTCGGAAAAAATATTGGAAACAACCCTGCCAGCCCCATGCTAAACGAAGAAAAATAGCCACACCATATCCCAAATCTGGAATTTAAAAAAGCTGGAAAAATATTTTCATTGCTTATAATATTTTCCATTAAACCACCAAACCAAGTCGCATTCGCTTCGCATGCAACAATCAGTCCGATTGCTTTAGCTATTCCAATAGGAGATTGCTTAATTTCAGTTAATTTCTCTAAGATAGGCTGTTTAAATACCTTAACGCTGGTAAACATAAATGCTAATTGCGGTAACGAAAACGGAAGGCTAATTGCTACTTTATCTGCATTACTCCATGCATCGAAATTTCTATTTCTCAGCTTCGCTAACAATGACAAGCCATTGAAAGCATTTTGAATATATGCAGGTGAACAATAAAAAGTGGTCAAGCCAGCAATGCTAAGCTCGACAAACGTCTTTGCATATTCACATCTAATCTCTTCTGCAGATTTAAATTTAAATAGTGGTGTAAAAATTTCTGAGTTCGTTTTTTTTGCTTCCTTGATATCTATAATATGTTCCGCAACCGTTTTTATTGATTTTGAAAAAACAATCATATCTTTAGCTGCAACTTCTTTTGACTTTGAAACATCAATTATAGCTTCAGCGATCTCTTCTTTTGACTTTGAGACATCTAAAATATGTTCTGCGACAATTGCTTTTGGCTTAGAGTTATCTAGAATATGTTCAGATACAACTTTGTGAGAGTCCGAGATATTTATTATATGTTCACCAACAACTTCTTTAGATTTCGAAATATCAAGTGCCTCTTTGTCCTCAGTTAATACATAGT
>JANWKO010000052.1 GCA_025451335.1 Gammaproteobacteria bacterium | reverse complement strand
TTCTTCTAGACTGTAGAAATATAAAGGTTTTATATGCTGATATGGTTGCAATTCTTTTTCAAGTTCTTCCTTTGTATCAACGGAAATACTGTTAACTGGTATATTCTCTGGAATATCAAGCGTTAATTTGGTAATCACATTATCATGATCACTTTTAGGTGTGCTTGCAATTATATCAAGAGGATCCCGCTTTCTACATTTTGATATGATAATTAATTTTTCAGTTTTATCCTCTTCTATTTTATACACAGCATGAATTTGTAATTCCCATTGATTAGCTGAGCCTTCAGGTACAGGTTGAGAAACTATAATTTCTTGTTTCATAATGACTCCTTATTTAAAGTAATATAAAATTTAAATCCATACTAATAAAAATTTTCTATGATTTAAATTTTAATTGAAATTCCATCTTCAGTTTTTAAAAAAATGTTAGTCTGATCAAATAAAAATATAAGTGGATAATACAAATTAATTATAATACTTGAATATTAAATTAATCTTAAAAATTCATAGCATGATATACGTGGAAAGAAATCAAACATATTTTCATGTGGTTTTAACTGAACCGGAATAATATGTCCCTTCAACGAGATGAGATAATATGCGTGGCTGTAGTGACAGTTGTAATTAAAATTTGAACCACAGTAGTTAATTTGTATAACTAATAATATCCAAAACTACTTAAGCTTTTCTTAATATTGTATTTGCTATATTAAACAGAGCAGATTAATACAAGGAGAGTTATTATGTTTGCATGTTTTAAATCTTGCAGGGAAGCCTCAGATAGCGATTCTTCAGCTAAACTTCAATATAAAATAGATAAAGCTTTTCTAGTCGAAGCAGATGGAACGAAGATTGCCCATTCTTTTTCTGATTTTACTAATTGGGGTGAAACGGTTCATACGAAACCTTCCATCACATTCTATCCGCGAACTAAATTTGGTGTTGGCAATATAGTAACTTGGGCAAAGCAATTAGGAAAACGAGTAAGAGTGTCAGGTTATAAACATACTTGGACACAAGTATTTGTCGAAGATGATCAGATTCATATCGCACTTCTTTCCAAGGAAGTCTCTTCATCATTACCCGCTATTCATCCGCCGATCGATGATAAAAATGAATTACAACAAATTGAATTAATTGGGGATGAATTTAAAGAAGATGGAAAAGTTAAGCATTTATGTAAGATGGGACCAGCGGTAACAAATGAACAATTTCGTAAATGGGCAATTAAAGCTTTTGAATCCAAACAGAAAGCTTGGACTTTGCCATTAAATGTGGTGATGACAGAAAATACCATTGGTGGAACCAATGCAAATATGTGTCATGGAGCAGGGATTGGTAATCATACTATTTCTGATTTAGTCACAGAAATTGAATTTGTTAATCCAAAAGGTGAGTTACAAACAATAGGATATAAAATAACTGATCCACTTGATAAACAAACTGAAGGTCGAGCATTAATTAAAACGGCTGCAGGCAGTTTTGGTATGTTAGGTGTTGTAACTTCTATTACATTTAAATTGGATGAAATGTCGCATGCTCGTATGGTACCTAGGAAGTTACCGATTGGCGTAGCTATTCCTCCGCCAGATGATTTTAAGCTTCCCGAAGATTTACGAAAAAAATTTTTCGATGGAGTATCATTAGAGCAATTAGCATTAGCTAAAAAATATTTTATCGCGCGCTGCAAAAATTATTATGAAGAAGAATTTTGGTTTCCATTTGATAGTGAAGTTTGGACGAATTCATGGAACAATGATGGCGATCCGGCCAAATCGAGAGATTATCCCGGTGATTGTGATAGAAAAACACAAGAAGTTGAAGAATATCTTTCAGGTCTGGCTAATAAATCTATTATGCGAGTTATCGAACCAAAAGAACAAACCAAGTTTTTATCAAATGCTGCTATGTTTTTATTACCTGATAAAGAAGAAATTACGACGCCTCTCATCGATGGAATTCATTTTCGTTCGGGTATTCAAAATATGCGAGTACAAGACATGGAATTTGAAATACCCATACCAGCAGATAAAAATGGGGAACCTGATTGGAGTATATGTCAACGCGCATGGTGGGATGCGATTGTGACATTTTATGAATGGGCCGAGAGAGGGAAATTTCCGATGCGTATGCCGATAGAAATGCGTATTATGGGCGATTCAAATATGACAATGGCTCCTCAACGAGGTAATAAATTTGGGACTTGTTCTATTGAGGTTCTAACCATAGAAGCAGGTTTAGTTGATCCGAAGGAATGGCTTGCATTTATGCAAGATATCACTGATAAATGGGCTAAATATACAGATGCAAATGGCAATCCACTTAACATTCGTCCTCATCCAGCAAAACAATGGAAAGATTTAACTATTCAGCGAACTGGTGAAAAACGTATGGCTATGGAGGATTATATTCGGAATGTTGCTTATAAAGAGCCTATTAATGAATTTAATGCCAATTTAATTAAAATAGCCGAAAAAGGAAAGTATGATGTTAAAGAATTATCTATGTTTTCTAATTCCTTGCTTGATCGTCTCATATATGGAATTAAACCTAAATCTGAATTAGCAGAAAAAAAATCAATTTCACCTTCTACAGTATCTAAAACTGAAGAAAAAATTTATTCACCAAGATCTGCCAATGCACATCTTCACACATTATTTAAAAAAGCAGTTGATTCGCATCAAGATAAAAAAGCGAAAGTGCTTGATAAGGACAAAAAACCTGAAACTTTAAAAATAAGCATATAATGCAAATTTTCTAATTCATAAGGAAGTTGCGCAGCCTAAACGAGATAAAATCGTTTAGGCTGTTGGTGAATTACGAGCGTCATCAACGTGATGAGTACCACGCCAGTACTTAAAAAGAGCAGGATTTTTCATGTCGTTGCGTTAAATGTTGCTTTGCTATCTTTTCTAATGTAGGAATTAGTTGACTTAAATCAGGTATTACCTTGTCCGCGCCTGCATCCAGTAATTTCTCTCCGGCCTTTTTACTTCTCTCAAGCAATTCCTCGTCACTCATTTCACTTATTTTACTTGGATCATCAATTCCCATTCCAGTGCCATAGCGCGTGACACCGATAATATTCATGGTTGAAAAACGCTTTCTAACAGATTGAACATCATTAACTGCATCTGTAACAAAAAATACTCTTCTCATTACATTATCGATCAATTCTTTTTGTAGAGATTTATCAAATCTTTCAATTCTTTTTGGCAAAAATCCTAAATTAATTAATCCTTGTGATACCATGCTTGGGCGTGAACGATCAGCAACTTCATCAGACGAAATGACATGCTCAACTGTGGGTATTTGATTTTTTTTTGCTTTTAACAAAAGATTAGTCGTATTTTGAGGAAATCCTGTAGTCAAGAAAAAAGGCAAAGTTTTCTGCATTTCAATTAAACAACTTGCGGCGAAAGGGATGGCTTGTCCTTGTTGCTGAAGTAATTCATCTTGCCTAACTAAGTAGAATTCGTACATTTGATCTACGGTTGGAACCAAATTTAATTTTGCAAGCTCTAAACGTTTCAGTTCGTCAAGTTGCTCTGATGTAGCATTACTTAATTTTGCCACAGTTGCAGTTTTTATTTTATCAATAATTAATTCATGTAATACTTTGCAATGCATGTTTTTGTTTAATCCCATTGGTCCGCGCACTTCTTCACGAGTAAGGCAATCGATTTTAAAATGTCGCAACATATCCACAAAGGCTTGCTCTGGTTCGCTACAATAAGGCAGTAAAAAAGTTCCGCCGATATCACCAGCACCTGCTATAAACCATTGCTGGAGATAGAAAGGTCGAGCAACAAGGGCTTTAATCTCATTCGTTTTGGGTAGAAATAATTCATTTTTGTGTAAATATGTCAATCGTCGTGGTCGAAATTTGAAAGAGTTCAATCGAGCACCAATTGCTTGATGTACAATTGGCTTAGGAGTTTGAGACATTTTTAAAGCAAATCTTCTTATTAACATGCAATCTTCCTTGTAATCGATTTATTATTGTGAGAGGACAAGAATTTTAAACACTATTTTTTTCCGATTCCATTAGAAAAATTAATTCTCAATTAAGTGAAACATTCTATGAGTACTTTACAGATGTTTGAAAAAATGATTTAAAGGATAATTCTAAATTTATAACTCAAAATTTACTCAAAAATTCTTGATCTATAGGTGGCTAAATGATAGCATGATAAAAACTTAATCACCAATTGCCATAGTGAGCTAAATAATGTCTATTGTGCGCAGTTTTAATTTAAAAAATGAAAAAAAACCAGAAAAAGAAAAGAAAAAAATAGATCAATCTATAGATGTTAATGCGCCTGATGTAGAAGCTGGTACAATTAATATACAACCAGAAGGGAGCTTAGGCCATATCTGTGATGGAGATGTCTGTTCATTAAATACACAATCTAATCCAGTTATGACAACACATGTTTGTGACGGTGACATATGTTCAATTCGACCTGCTGTATATAATGGTGATGTTTCTGATTCAACATCTCAAAATCCTTTCGTCACTATTGAAGAAGAAAAGAAAATAGAATCTCTTGGATTGCCTTCTGACTTATGGAATGCAATAAAAGATGCAAGTAGGAAAGGATGTCTTTATGCTTATTTATGTACGCTATCAGAAGAATTTGTAACAGAAAAACTTAAAGCAAGAAAATACAGTGAAAAACAAATCAAGATTACAAATGAAATTATCAAATCATTAATTATTTTATCTTTAACTCAATCTGGTAAATCAATCATTTCTCCAGTAGTAAAACATGTTTTAATGGAATATTCCTATATAAGTGAGAGAAATGCAGGAAAAATAGCAAGTATTACTTTGCCAGCTATTGAGGCGATAGCTATTCCAACTAACGCACCAAAAATTGCGATGGGTTTTGTTGCTGGAATGGGTGGAAGCATGATAGGAAATAGTTTAGGAAGGTTATTTTATAGAGCTAGTCACAACGATATAGCAAAAAATACATTTAATGCATTGCAATCTATAAGCGATAGTTTATTTAATGGCTATGTAGATAATGAATCTGAGGCTAATCAGGATCTTATCTCTTATTGTCCTAAGTCAACCTGAACGAGATTTAATAATGGCAACTGTACGTGACGAATTTAAAACTTTATCTGAAGAAGAATTGTTAAATTTGCATTTATCATCAATACATTCGGATAAAGATCATTTCGTCAAACCAAGAGGTCATTTTGAAGATAAGGCAACTGAATTTGTGCCCTTCAAAAACCAGAAAGAATATCACACTTTTACTACATTTAAGAAATGTCATAAGGTAGGTTCAAGCAAGCAAAGAAATGAAAATGAGTGGATTGAAATTACTTCATCAGTTGTTGATGACAAGTTTAAAGAAGAATTTTGTCGTTTCAATGTATTGATGGGAGAAATTTTTCGTTTTGAATTAGGTAGTGTGTTGCCAAAATATCGTATCGAGAAATGTCTTGATGGCTCCTATAAATTATTAACTAAAAAATTGAAAAATTGTGATGGAAGTGATTTTTTTGATTTTTACGATAAAAATATTTATAAAAAATCTAAGTTCAAAATAATCCACAAAGCTGGCAAAGATATATATGAAGTCACGCCGCCAATTGAAGATTTCATCATTGAGGGAATAGGCGGTGCCTGTGCAATGAAATATCTGTATGTTGAAGATGACTTTACATTATCAAATGCTTTAGCTATATCTGTGGAAGGTTATATTGTTTTTATTCCGCTTGATCATGATCGTTGTTTGTGGCCCTTTCCACAACAATTTTATAATGGTAGAACGAAAAAAATCGAGCCATTAGAAAGCATGAAGATTATGCAATATGTCTCTGAATATATAAACAGTCAAAAACGATATAATGAGGAAGAAAAGGTCTTTCAATACAGTCATGCTGATGATATAAAATATAAAGATATTGGTGAACAACATGAAGAAGATTATGTGACTCTTCCTCTTGTTAAACACAAAACGCCAAGGAATTGGGAATGGATGCAACATTTGATAAAATCATTTGCAAAAAAAGTGTCTGACAACCCAACTGTTAAAAGTGAAGTTTCTTTTTTTCGGCTTAAAGCATCTTTAACTTCATATTTAAAAAAATTCTTAGTTGAATATCATTTTGGCCGGGATCCTAAATTTTCAAAATTGAAAACTGAGCTTAATGACAAAATTCAGCAAGAATTATTGCAATTAAAAAAGATCAATGAACAATCATCTGTTATTCGTGATTTTATGCGTGAGCATCGTATTGCATCGTTGCAAGCGATGCTTTATGAAGTCAATTTAGCATTTCATGACAATAAACATTATCTTCCTAAGGATAAATCTATTTGGGAAAATATTTGGATCAATGTGTCAAATATGGTTATCAATAATTTTAATGCAATGTTAACCGCTCAGGCTTTACCTCTTCTGAATGATGAAGAAAAAGAAGGTTTGAAAATTTTTTCTATAAATTGTGAAAACGATCTAACGAAAGTTCTCCCAGATGTTGTTAAATTTTATGAAACGATGGGACGTCAATGTGCAGCTGATGTGACTAAGAAAAAACTTAATGCTGCCATTGCCGAAAAATCAATACTAACGCCTGAGAAGACCGACAAACAAGAAGAAAATTTTTCCGTGGATTCTCCACAATTTACATGTTCCCGTTTTTCGATATAATTGCTGAAGTTTTTTCTTGATACTTGTTTTCAAGATGGTATTCAGCTGTAATATGTTAAATAACCAGTGAAACTTGGTTCCATATTTCATGTATAATTGCTTTTCATTAGACTTTC
>JANWKO010000051.1 GCA_025451335.1 Gammaproteobacteria bacterium | reverse complement strand
TCTTCACAATCACCTCATTTTCATACGGAATACGCATACGGGGTCAAGTCTTGAAATTTGACCAATGCATCGGTCAACTTTCAAGACTTGACCCCTTAACACAACTGAACACGCCAAGTCTTTAATGTTTTTCCTATTTGCTGATCTAAATTCACCAATGCTTTTAAATAAGCAATGCGCGCATCTAATAAAGATTGCTGTCGCGTAATTAATTGTTGCTGCACAGATTGCAATTCAACACTATCAATTAAACCGTGGGAATATTTTTGAAAAGCTATCTTATATGTTTTTTGTTGTAATCTTTCTGCATCTTCGGCAAATTTTAATGCACGCTCAGTACTATAAATTGTATTCCAACCATTTATTGCTTTTGTTTCTTTGTCCCATTTTTCTTGTTGCAACGCAATTCGTGCTTGCTTCAATGCGATTCTAGCATTCGCGATAGCTTGTTTTGCTTGTTTATTATCAATGGGAATATTTAAATTTAACTGAACCCCCTGCGATACATTGGCAATATTAATTATACTTTTATCTGTTTGCCCGCTACCCAAGGCTCCTGTTGCAGATAAATTTAATTGCCAGCGATCATTGTCTTCAGCTACTAATAGGGATCTTTTTGTTGCACCTTGAATAGTTATTTGATCTATTTGATATTGGATATCATTTTCCAATGTCAATTGCTTAGTTTCTTCTAGTGAAGGAATGGAATAATTTTGAATTAATTCAGGAACATTAATATTAGAAAATTTCATTTTCACATTTGGATCAATACCAATCGCAGATAACAGAGCATACCTCTCTTGATCTAAACGATTTTTATCATTTTCTAATTTTGTTTTCGCGTTCGCCACATCGGCCTCAACGGTTACCAATTCCACACCCGCTTTGCGTCCTGCTTTAATAAATAATTTTGTTTGTTGAAAAGAAGTTTCTGCCCGGTTTAAGGATTCAACATCAATGTTTACTAAATTTTCTGCCGTTACAACATTGAGATAAGCATCGATAACCGCTGTGACAGTCGTACGCATAGTATTTTCCAGTGTTAAATGACTGATTATTTCTGTATCGATAGCATTATATAAAGCTGTTTCGACAATGGCACGACCAAATCCTTTCATCAATGGCTGCATCACCTGCAATGACAATCCCGGACGAAAATGATTATGAATATTATTTGATGAAGCCAACGTGAGCTGAGTACCTATAGGTGTCTGCAAGATTACTTCTGGTTGAAAACCCAAACCAGTCGCTGTTACAAATTCATCGCCCACTACAGTACGATTAATTCCTGCAGCGGCATTAAATGCAAAATGCGGACGAAATTGCCACTTTGCGACTTCTAGAGCGAACTTTTGTTGCAATTGACTTAATTGTGCACGTTGTACATTCGGGTTCTCGCGCATTGCTAATAGGATGGCTTCTTTTAATGACAACGTTAATGGAGCACCATCTTGTCCATAGACAATCAAACTGTGGACCATAAATATAAAGAATATGAATATTCGTTGCATAGTCATCTTTAAAGAATAATTTTGCGCATCATAATCGGAAATCATCTCAACTGCAGCTTTTCATCGAGAAATGTAAAACATCATATATATATGTGCAAACAAACGCCTTGATCACAAAATAATCACCATGCGCTTAATGTTTCCTTAAGAATAACTTAAGTTTATTTTAAGGACAATGATATAAAATGCATTAGATAAAAATTACAACTAATATCACTTTGTTGATTATTTAATGAGCGAGGAGAGGAAATACTATTATGCTACGTTTAGCACGATCAACTTTTAGTCATTTGTTTCACACACGTCCAAGAGCTAGTTTTGTTGGTATGCCAACACTTGGACTCCATACCAACTCAATATCTAAAATTACCCAACCTTTAGCTAAGACTGGACGACACCTTTTTTATGCTAACCCAAAAGAAGATTCAACTCTACAACCAGGAATATTATTTCGATCCCATGGCAATTTTATAAACATATATTTTGGGAATCAAACACCTGAAAACATCCTGAAAAATGGAATCAAAGCCAGAGGCTCAAGAAAAGACTTGTTTGGACATGTTGTTGCAGGCGGTCATTTTGGATATGTTTCCTTTTCAAAAAGTGAAAGTGTTGCTAAGAGTTTTGGTTTTGGACCTCACTTAATGATTTTTGCGGTAGATCCTAATCATCAAGGCATAGACCCTATGCCTAAAGTTTTGGGAGATCCTAGGATGATTGAAGTTGACCCTTTAAGTTATCAACGCATATTAAATGAAGGCGAAATTTCATTTGAAGACAAAATGAAGCCTGAAAATATATTCATGATTAGACCTGCTTTTGGATTTTGCGGATTTGGTGTTTATACAGGAAAACCCATATTCAATTCTGATTGCCCTGAAATTCATAGGCTAGTCAAAGACACAAGTGAACAAAAAGCGGAATATTTTACTTCATTCAATTTATTTAGAGGTGCTTGTGCACTTGCTGCTGGCGGAACAATTGCAGGAACAGCCGCTTATCTAGCCACTGAAACTGAAGAAAGTGAAAAACCTTTAGCTACTTCAAAAGGACCTGCCAGTGGATTATATCAAGCCGCTTTAGGAAAAAATAAAAATGCAGCACTTCTTTTATTCTTTCCGGCAGGAGTGAAGAAAATTACTAGCATCAGTGATAGCCAATCTTCTCATGCTAGTTCGACAAAAAAAAGCGGACCGTAAATCCATCTAACGCTTTTTTTTGGACCTGAGGCCTTCTCTCCCTCAGGTCTTTTTTTCCGGATTTAGAAGCATTATGTAGCGATATAGTCTCGGCTTAACTTGCTTTTCCTCGTATGTCTGGCCATTGCCAACATAACCAAACGTGTTAATAACTCAGAATAACTTATCCCTGAAGCTGCCATTAATTTTGGATACATACTTATCTGTGTAAAACCGGGAATAGAATTAATTTCATTAAAATAAATTCGATTGGTACCACGCTCTATAAATAAATCTACACGCGCCATCCCTTCACAATCTAGCACCGAGAAAATTTTCTTAGCTGTATTTCGCGCTTCTTCTTGTAACTCTAAGGAAATAGCTGCAGGAATGATTAATTCAGCACCATTCTCATCAAGATATTTTGCAGCATAAGAATAAAATTCATGATTAACCGGCCGTATTTCACCCACCACACTCACTAACGGATCTTCTCCATAACGCTCAGATTCTAAAACAGCTAATTCAATTTCAATTGCATCTATGCCTTTTTCAACAATGACTTTGACATCGTAGCGAAATGCATTCGAAATAGCTGTCATCAAGTCTGCTTCACATTTAACTTTCACCACCCCCACACTTGAACCCGTATTTGCTGGTTTAACAAATACTGGATAACTTAATTGATTCGTAATTAATGTACAAAATTGCTCAGCATTCTGGCTCCATCGACCTTGATGAATAATCATAAAAGGAGGCACCGCAATACCCGCATTCATCACTAATCGCTTGGAAATATCTTTATCCATGCCAACAGCCGATGCTAATACGCCACAGCCAACATACGGTACATCTGCTAATTCTAATAATCCTTGCACGGTGCCGTCTTCGCATAATGTCCCATGAATGACAGGAAAAACAACGTCAAATATTCGCTCTGAATTTTTATGTTGCTGTATTAAATGATTAGGTTGCAAATGCTGAGGAACTTTGCCAATCAGATCCGGATTAAACAACATTCTGTTGGAATCACGTTGTAACTGAATGAGCTTTGGAGATGTTAATTCTTTTTTAAAAACATCATCACCTAAAAACCAAGCTCCTTCTTTATCAATTCCAATTGGAACAACTTCAAAAAGAGAACGATCAAGATGTTGAATAACATTCGTGGCCGACATTAAGGAAACTTCATGCTCACCAGAGCGACCGCCATATAATACTGCTACTCGGATTTTATCTTGCTGTTTCATTTAAACCTCTATATTTATCAAAATTGGCTCGCTATTGCAGGTGATTAGGGGTTTGAGCAACCCCATCAGATTTTACCTAAAAATAAACAATAATATAACCTATTGTTTTTGATTAAATTTTGAACAAACCCTTTGACAAAGCCTTCAAAATGGTTAAAAATAGCAGACCAGGCTAATATCAGCCCTACTGTTAACCTCTCGGTATTATTTCCGATACAAACTGTGGAAACCTATGAAATCAAAAATTATATATACTTTATTCATGATTGTTTTATTAGGCGTAGTTGGCTGGGGACCTTTTTCTTTCTTCTCGCCCACCAATAATGAGCCAATTGAATCTCAATCCTGGCTTGCGAAAGAAACTAAGATTATTAAATCCCAAGCAAACAATATTGACGCCAACGTCTTAAAACTCAGTCTTCAAGCTTATCAAAAAGCCCGAAGAAAAGGCTTAAATGATAAACAGTTGCTGACCGTTATTGATTATCGAAAACCATCAACTGAACGCAGACTTTGGGTGATTGATTTAAAAAAAGGCAAAGTATTATTTAATACCTGGGTGGCACATGGAAAAAATAGTGGGAATGTGACACCTACCTCTTTCTCTAATCAACCAGGCAGTTTAAAATCTAGTGTAGGCGTATTTCTCACTGAAAGCCCTTACATTGGAAATAATGGCTATTCATTACGCCTGACCGGATTAGAACAAGGGATTAACCATAATGCTTATCGACGTGCTATTGTGATTCACGGCGCTTGGTACGCTAACCCAACTATTATCCGAAAATATGGACGACTCGGCCTAAGCTGGGGATGTCCTGCGGTAAGTGAGAACCTTGCGCGACCACTGATTGATACGATTAAAGGGCATACTTTAGTTTTTGTATACTCAAATGATCGCAAGTGGTTACATAATTCAACCTTTTTAGCTGGTTAAAGGATACATAACCTATGCGCATAAGTTATAAACATTTACTTCAGCTGTGTGGAGTTGCAGCTGCTCTAATTTTTTTACCTTTACAAGCATTGTTTGCTAATCATTATTACTTACCTTCAAATGGAGGGTCAGTTATAGGCAATGTTTCTTATACATCGACATGGCCCGGCGAAACCTTAGTGGGTATTGGTTCACGCAATAATGTAGGATTAAACGTTTTATTAAGTGCCAATCCAGGATTACCAGATAATTCTGGGCTTTCTGCAGGTACGTATGTCAAAGTTCCAGCAAAATTTGTTTTGCCACCGCTACCACACAAGGGAATTGTTGTTAATGTTTCCGAAATGCGCATGTATTACTATCCAGAAGGCAGTAACACTGTTATGACCTTTCCGATTGGAATTGGTAAAGTTGGCAAAACAATTCCTTTGGGCAATACTTCTATTACGCGGAAAACAGTCAATCCAACTTGGATTCCACCCGAAGATATTCGGGAATTTAATAAGCAACAAGGAATTGAATTACCTTACGTAATGGGTCCCGGCCCGGATAATCCATTAGGTCCTTACGCCATTTATTTACGCGTGCCCACTTATTTAATTCATAGCACCATCTTTCCAGAAAGCATTGGCCGTCGGGCAAGTTTTGGTTGTATTCGCATGCATGAAAGCGATATCAAACAATTTTTCCCCATTGTTCAATCAGGCACTTCTGTGGCAATTGTTGATATACCTAGCAAAGTAGGTTGGGATGGCAATCGGCTTTATCTTGAATCACATCCTGCTCTAGAAGAAACGAAAGATAGCGGTTTACATGGCATAGTATCCAGTATTGAACAAGCCACACCACATCACGGTGTCACGCTCATCAATTGGCAAGCTGTTTCTTATCTCAACGATCTTAGAGATGGTGTGCCGCATGAAATTGGATTTGTAGCATCGAACTAAGCATAAAAAACGCTGATTTTTTTGGATTCTTAAAAATCAGCGTTTTTTTTCGTCCCTTAAAAGACCAAAATGACTTTCGAGTCCATACTTGTCAAAAGACCCGAGGGTCTTTTGACAATTCGCTAGATCGAGACAGAAATCCTCGATTTTTGAGCATCGCAGCACAGTTTACGTTGTTGGTAAATGAGCAGCGAAGCGCAGAAAATCGAGGATTTGTGGCCGAGATAGTAGAATTGTCAAAAGACCCGGGTTCCGTATCTCAATGGATCCAAACCTAGATGCCCCGCCAACGTCTGCCCAATGTCAGCAAACGTTTTACGCTTTCCGATTGATCGTCCTTTTATTCCTGGCCCAAACATTAAAATTGGAATATGTTCACGCGTATGATCAGACCCCGGCCATGTTGGATCACAGCCGTGATCTGCAGTGATCACTGCCAAGTCACCTGGGCGCATCAACTTTTCGAATTCAGGAAGTCGCGCATCAAAATCTTCTAATGCTTTTGCATACCCTACAACATCTCGGCGGTGTCCATAAACCATGTCAAAATCGACTAGATTTACAAATACCAAAGTATTATCTGGAGCGGTTTTCGTTTCTTGCAAAAATGCATCAAATAAGGCCATATTACCATTTGCTAATATGCTTTTAGAAATTCCTTGATGCGCGAAAATATCAGATACTTTTCCGATTGCAATAACTTCACCCCCGTTTGCGACAAGATTATCTAATAATGTTGGCGCAGGTGGAGGAATAGAATAATCATGTCGATTACCAGTTCGATAATACTTTCCTGGTGTTCCTAAAAAAGGCCGCGCAATCACTCGACCGATATTGTATTCATTCACTAGCTCACGTGCGACTAAACACATTTCTAGTAAACGTTGCAAACCAAAACTGTCTTCATGTGCAGCAATTTGAAATACGCTATCTGCTGACGTATAAACAATAGGTTTACCCGTTTTCTGATGTTCTTCACCTAGCTCAGCAATAATTTCTGTGCCTGAAGCATGTTTATTTCCTAACACCCCTGGCAAATTGCATCGCGCGATTAATTCATCTAAGAGTGTTTTAGGAAAACTAGGAAAAGTCGGTGGAAAATATCCCCAATCAAATAACACGGGTACGCCAGCCATTTCCCAATGACCGCTGGGGGTATCTTTCCCATGACTCAATTCTTCAGCACATCCATAAATCCCTTCAATTGAAATATGCTCACCTAATCCCGGTACAGATTTCCCTGAGCTCGTTAATGAAGCACCATTTAAGCCAAGTCTAGTTAAATTCGGTAAATGTAAAGGACCTTGGCGCACGCCTTCTTTATTCGCTTTTCCAGCAGCGCATGCTTCCCCAATATGAAGCAGTGTATTGGCGTCTTGATCGCCGTATTGAGTAGCATCATCGGTTGCACCAATACCAAATGAGTCCAACAAAATAATAAATGCGCGCGGCATACTATTCCTTATTTATGTCCTTGTACTTGTGATTCACAATATGTTTCACGAATTCTAAATGCAACGAACAAGCCAATAACAAACGCGATCGGCATGATTAACATAGCCATGTTAAAAGCATGAGCTGAATAAATTGGTATACCATCAACAACCGTGTGATCCCAATTTAACTCTAACAACCATCCGAATAATGGTAGTAATATCACTCCACTGAACATGATGGAAATAGAAGCAATGCTGACAGCTGTTCCCGTTAATTCTATTGGATTAAGTTCTGCGATGGTTGGATAACTTAACACTTGCGAACTGGTAAAAAATCCGATTAAGAAAAACAAGATAATTAGTGACGTTAATGACAAACCTGGCACATACATTAATATTAAAATGACAATTAATGATAAAATTGCGCCAAAAATCATTGGTAAGCAACGTCGCCCTATATGATCTGAGAACCAACCAAACGCTGGTGAACCTAAAATCACCCCCACAAAAAACATACTTGTTGCATAAGAAGCTTGAATAGAGTCTATATTATGCACTTGTTTTAAATAATGTATTCCCCACAATCCGCCTAATATAAATACGGGTGAATTTAATAAAGAAGTATAAATACCACCAAGCCAATTATTTGGATTCAAAAAAACTAATCTTATACAACGCCAAAAACCCATTTCTTTCAAAGTTGATTTATGCAAATGTGCTTCTTCATGTTTTCCAGGTGGTCTATCTTGTACAACCAATGCAATAATAATAGTTATCACAACGCCTAATGCTGCATCCAATAAAATGGCATGGCGCCAACCGACTAGATTTGTTAAAAATACCATAGGACTTTGCGCGACAAATCCTCCTAACATAGCCATCGTTACTACTATTCCAGTAACTAAAGCCATACGACTCGGTGGAAACCAGCGCGAAGCTAACCTAATGCAACTCAAAAAACAAAAAGAGGCTCCTAAACCCACTATAAAACGACCTACACCGGCAACAAAAGAGTCATTCGCTAAGGCGAAAACAAATGTTCCCACAGTAGTAACGATCACAGCACCTAACAATAATTTTTTCGTCGAATAACGATCTAATAAATTACCCGCTGGAAAAAGAAATACGGTATTTGCCCAAAAATACATAGAAACTAAAAAACCTAATTCTGGCGCATTTAAATTAAATGCTTGCATCAACTGCGTATCAATCGCATTGGGAAAATTAAGTTGAATAAATTCGTAAAAGAAAAATAATGAAGCTGTTAATACAACTAGCCACGCCGTTTTATAATTAGTCGTTTTTGTCATTGTCACTCTTCTCCAACTCTGAAATTACTAAATCGCATAACTGACTTGCTCCTATTCTAAACGTTCGAGGTGTTACCCAATCTAACCCCATGATTTCATTTGCTAAGGCAATATATTCACTCGCTTGTTCAATAGTTCGTATTCCGCCTGAGGCTTTAAATCCAATGCACCGATCGATTTCTGATGACATATTCTTAATCGTCATCAATATCACGGTTGCAGCAGATAAAGTTGCGCCTATCGAAATTTTTCCGGTTGATGTTTTCAAAAAATCCGCTCCAGCCAAAATCGCATCACGACAGGCGTAGGTAAGTTTTTGCTGATCATCGAACATACCTGTTTCCAAAATTACTTTTAATAAAATTTTTTCCCCGCAAACAGCTTTGCATTTTTTTATAAAATTATTTGCTTTTTCTATCTTTCCTGAAAGATATTCACGATAAGGAAAAACTATATCAACTTCTTGTGCGCCTGAATTTATGGCTTGTTGCAATGTCAAAACAACATGATTTAATTCTTCCGTACCGCTTGGAAAGTTAGCAACAGTAGCAAGTTTGACTCGCGTTTCCTGTAACAACTCTTTCACTTGATGAATAAACTGCGGATAAACACATACCGCAGCGACATGTCCAAATGGAGTATTCGCATTTTTACATAAGGATGCAATTTTCTCATTTGTATCAGCATCATTCAAACTCGTGAGATCAATCGATGTTAAGATTTTCTTTAACAAATCATATTGCACGATTGAATTCCTTGACAAACTCGGGAATCAATTTCACCATTTTGCGTGCTGTCAATTCACCATAGCGCAAGGTACCCTCATGAGTTACAACTTCAGTACTCAATCCTACCGCTAAATTGGTAATAGCTGCTAAGCCCACTACTCTCATACCCGCATGTCGAGCTACAATTACCTCTGATACGACAGACATTCCAATCGCATCCGCACCTAACATTTGATAAGCGCGAATTTCTGCTGGTGTTTCAAATGAAGGACCTAGTACAGAAATATACACTCCTTGTGGCAAGTTAAAACCTAAACGACCCGCTACTCCTGTCATTATTTCACGCCATTCTTCATCATAGGCATTTTCTAAACTAACAAAACGCGGACCAATAGATTCATCGTTTGGCCCCATTAAAGGGTTACCCGGTTGAAAATTGATATGATCATTAATCAGCATGATCTCTCCTGACCCCATTTCAGGACGTAATGATCCCGCTGCTCCAGTAACGAGCAAAGAATGAGCTCCTAATTGCCGTACAATGCGCACTAGCGTGCAAATAGATTCATATGGAACGCCTTCATAACGATGCAGACGTCCTTTTAAACAGACAACCGGTACATCATTTAAATGCCCCATGACCAACAAAGATGCATGTCCAGACACAGCCCCAGATTGCAATCCGGGAATAGCTTGATAAGGTATAGTAATGGGATGAGTTAATTGTTCTGCTATGGATCCCAAACCTGACCCAAGAATGATGCCTATTTTTGGCACAAAAGAAGGGGCGTATTTTCGAATCACAGCCATGGTTTCTTGCATAGTGACAGACATGGTTAATCATCCTTACTTTAAAAATTTATGCACAATTTAGACTGTTTTGAGGTTTGAAACAATAGGTTTTTCTATTGTGCCAGAATAATTGTCTAGAGCTACGCCTGTGTTTAAATTGAGTTTCTAAACTCATTTCAGACAACTGCAAGGCAAATTATCTTGCTGACGTACTTATAACAAAAGAAAAAACTGATGAGAAAGCCGCTAAAATTAGTGCGGCTTTAAAAACGCGGTGACACATAGATAGTGTATCATTGCAAATCCAGCTAAGTAATGTTAATTTGCCCACGCTTTAACGTGGCCGTCAACAAGGCCTAATATAACCAAAAATAATATAGGAATAAAAAATGGCAATGCCTAGACAAAGTTCTGATCATGTAGAAGAACAAAAAAAGGAAACAAAAGATATATCCACAACCAAACTTACTGAACTAGAGCAGTTCGATCAAATCATCAAAGAAATGCAAACCACTGCAACCTGGAGTGAGGAATTTAAGAAAATAAAGACCAAACTCAAAGATGCTAACTTTTCAGAAGAAACCTGGAAGAAAAAAATCGATGACCTTTTGCAAAAGTATTTAACAGAAGCAGTTCTCGCCAATAACGCAGCAGATTTGGCAGATGGGACTTGGGGTACACTAAAACGGCATATTATAACTGACGAAGCACACACTAAAGTGGCAATAAAAACCATAGAGACTTTGGGTCAATTAGGTCACAATATGCCTTCTGACTTAAGATTTAAGGTTATTGGATTTTTCTTAGTAAGTGTTGAAGAATGCAAGTTAAAAAATCCCGAAATTCTTTGTGAAATAAATAGAGCCTATACAGCATTTGGTGATGCCATTCCTGAATCTCTTCGCATGAAAGTTGTTATGAGATTATTTGAAATGTTTGGCCAATGTAAAGGTGATTTAGAATTTGCCACAAAAGCTATAGTTCCGTTTTGGGATCTTGAATTCATGAAAATAGTGCCAAAAGAATGCAAGCCTCTATTAACTGCGTTAGTAGATAATATGGCACGCAAAGATTATTTTACCTTTATGTCAGTAGCCCCGATATTAACAAATTTCTATAAGCTTCCTCAATTTTTAACTGCAGATGAAAAAGCAAAATACAAAACCATGATTGCTGAGCTTCCTTACAAAGGCGCTTATGATTATGATGATTTGGCTAAACTTTGGGCGAAGCCTGAAAGTCCAAAAGCATCTCTAGCAACAAGTGCGACATTATTCAATTCGATATCAGCATCGGTTGAAGAGAAATTAGGAGCAGTTGAAAAAAAATCCACACAAACTACTGAACAAGTTGATACCCAACAATCGAAAAGACTCTAAAAAAACAGTGAATTTTGGATTCATCGTATCCTTGTATAGGCGAGTCTGCGGCAAGTTTGTCGCAGACTCTGTGAACATCTATTTAAATAAACGAAGATATTATGTTTAGATCAATCCAAAGATTCTTTAACCCCATTGATACTCTTAAAGATGAATTAAAAACTCGAGTACAGAATCATATACCTCAGGAATTTGAAGATAGTCTTAGCTCTGAAATTATCCGAAACCCAGTTATTGCGCCAACTAGCGGGAGAGTAATGAAGAATTCAAGATGCCGAGTGATTTTTTGCAAAGAGTGAATGATGCGAGAATATGTAATTTGCATCTACCTAGTTGGAAATTTTGGAACAGAACACCCAACACTATTAAAATTGAACATCCTAATTTTCTTTCAGAAAGGTTTTCTTATTACGAAGGATATTTAAATGATATCACGACCCACCAACAAAACACTTTTGATTCAAGCAATAAAAATTTCAACTCAAGAAAACCGTGAGCAAGTATTCAAACTATTATCAGCTGCTTATCATCAATACCAGCATATCGATGAAAAAGTTGCTAATGAAAACGGTCAAACTCCTCTCATATGCGCTGTCAGAGAAGGAAATCTTCATGCTATTGAATGGTTATTGGATGAAAACCTACACCCACCCACCGGTTTATTAAAACAAAGAAAAAATCCTAAAGTAAACCATTTAGATAAAAACGGTATGTCTGCCCTCATGTATGCCGTTCGTTTTGAAGATCAAGCGCCCGATGAAACAACCCTAAAAAAACGTCGCATTGTGGATTTGCTATTAGATAACGGTGCTGATACATGGCAAATACATTTGCATTTCGATAGTAAAAAAGAAAAATTACAATCCCTTCGCAATCCCATGATTGATGCTGCCTATGCCAATAATTTTTATTTTTTAGATCGCACTTTACCTGATTTATTTGATTCCATAGAAAAAACAAATACGCATGAATTTCAAACCAGTCAATTTATGCCTTGGCATCTTGTTAAAATAGCGGTGGTGACAAAAGATATCCCTTTGATGAAATATTTGCTGAAATATCAAAATGCATTTCATCACATGGGAACAGAAATTCCTGTACGTCTTCGTGATTTTGATTATCGATTCGTATTTAAACCTATGCAAGATATGAAATTTCCTACTCTTATACTTGCTGCTATTGAAGAAAGAGATTTCCACGCTATTCAATTCTTGAGTGAACTGAAACTTAACTTAAATAATAAATTTGAACATCCTTATGATAAAAAAACTCACCTTAGCTCCCCAGTTAGCTATACTATTTTTCTTTTAAGCCACAAAAAAATTAGCGTAGAGAATGCAATCTATATTTTAGATTTATTAACAAAAAATGGCGCAAGAGCAAATACGGATTGGTTCAATATGACGAAGTTCGTTATTAAGCATTCGGATCCAATGTATCGACCTGAAATTAACGAAATGATAAGTAAATATGGTCTTTATTATAAAGATCTCTATGCATTATTAGAAATTCCCTTTCTATCATCTGATGAGCGTTTGCGCTTAACACAATTATTAGTTGAACAGGGCAAAGCGGACGTTAATAACAGTTACCGTGGAAAGTCAGTTACCTTACTACAATTACCTGTTTCGTTTAATGATAAAAAAGTAACAAGATATTTACTAGAAAATGAATATAACGATCAAATAAGTAAAAACAAGGCGCTGATAAATGCTATTGTCAATCGTAATATTGACATGTTGCAATTGCTAATCGAATTTGGCGCTGAATTCGAATACAGCCATTCTTTATTAAATAAAAAGCATTACGATGATAAAATTTCTTTAGATCGCATTCGATCATATCTGAAGACTCATGATACGATTTTAAAGAGTCGTAATAATATTCCCGCAAAAGAACGCGCTCGTCATTTAATTTTGCAGATGGACCCTATTGATCAAATTCCCTTGCTCAATGCAATTGATCGAAACTATGAAGAACTTCATGACTTTATACAAGAATTACGAGCACTCCTTCACCTGCAAAAAGGACAAAGCACTTATTTGCGAGAAAAAGCTACGCACATGGAAGAAACTGCTCAGCAATTGCGGCGCACTGCTGATGAATTGGATGCCAAAGAAGCTCCACAAAAACAATTA
>JANWKO010000050.1 GCA_025451335.1 Gammaproteobacteria bacterium | reverse complement strand
TTCATTTTCTGCATATAAAGCAAATATATTTTTTTGTTTGCTAGAAAGGGGAATATCAAATGTTCCAATTTTTTGCTTTGAATTTGAGAGCGAATATAAATTAATAGAGCGAGTTTGATTGTTTAATTTAAGCACTTGAGCTTGTACATCGATAGCTCGGTTAATTCCAAGCAAATCTTCTATATTAATATCAAAACCATCTTTGCGAAAAAAATCAACAATTTTAACTAGCGTTTCAATTCTCGGATTATTAATGCGTTTTGTTTCATCTTGGTGAGTTAATTTGGTAATAATCGAACGAGGCATTGATAATGCACTAGCCAGTTGATAGCTAGTGAACTTTACTTTGTCTCGCTTTGATTTTGCCTTGATTAAGTCTTTAAGAACTGTATGAATTGTAGGCGAAAAATTAACTTCAGACTTCACAAAATTCCCTAATAAATTTAAAACAAAGTAACTTTAAAATTGTTTCCCAAAAGAAACGTTTCTTAATTGAAACTGAATTATAATGTAAAAAAAAATAAATGCTAGCCTGAAAAGTAAATTGGAATACATTTTTTTAATAAAAACGATAAGAAGGAATGTGTGATAGAAAAAAACACAAATTGAGATTTACATCGGTTATATGTTGATGTAATTTTGCATTTTTAAAATAAAGGAATTTATTATGGGCACAGCAAGGATATTTACGAGTTTGTCAGTCGCTGAATTATCAGCTAGAGAAAAATTAGCAAATCAATCGGGATTTAGTGTCTATTATGCGGATTCTCGAACTTTGATTGAAAGTAAAGTTGGTCCGGATATTGAAAAAATCATAGATCCATTAACTTTTATGATTACCCTAGAAAAGGATTGGTACCGCGAAAGACAATGGATTATTCCTTCAAAAGAATCGGATGAATTAATTGGGTATAGGGTAGAAATATTGAATCCAAATTCGCTGGCCCTTTCTACTAAATATGGTAAACCTTCAAATGGTTCCTTTGCTATCAGTCAGAAAGAATTTAAAGAATTTGAAGAAGCACTTGAAACAAAATCCTTAGAAAAGGTTCAAACTACTCTACACAAATTTGCAGCAAAACGCTTGATAAATGCTGTTAGAGATGAAATTTTGGCGAGTTCGCCTGCGAGTTTAAAACAAATAGCAAGAGAGGCAGAATTTCTTCAGTGCGCTGCAGGTTGTATAGCTAGAGCATCGGCAGATAAGAAATTAACTCAAAGTACAAAACTGGAAGTGCCTTCCAAGCCTTCAATTTGTTAGTGACATAAAATGCAGAAATATAATTTAGCATTAATACCGGCATCATGTGGAAATGAAGTAATCAGATATGCAAATCAATTCGCATGGCTAGCTGATAAATATTTGCTTGGAGTCAACTCCTTACCGCATGTTACGCTTTATCAATTCGAAGCTGATAAGATTGAAGATGTTTGGAAAAAGGCAAAAAGTGTTTGGAAAGAAAATTCAATCTTATTAAATTTTTATAAATTCAGTTGTGTATCTTTCGATAACTATATATTTTGGACATCTTTATTGCCAGATCATGGCGATGAATTGCTTAGAATGCATAGATTAATTGCCGAAGTGCTTGGAAAACCGGTCAAAGAAAATTTTGAACCTCATATGACTTTATTTAATACCAAAAATAAAGATTATGAAAAAGAGGTGAATGAATTAAAAAAATCATATCAACCTATATTTGATAAATTTGTTTTATCGCTGGGTAAATGTGATGCTATAGGTCAGCTAACTGAAATCATTTTCATATCTACGCCAGAGTTGCTTAACTGGAAGACAAATATGCCGAGGCTCGGGGAGACAAGTTAAAGGAACTCATCAAAATCGCAAATGAAGATCCTGTTTTCCAATTTCTTCGTTAAAGTTTGAAAATGAATTTTGTTCTACGCTCAGAGACTGCCTGGGAACAAAAGCAAGAGGCAGAGGTTCAGAAAATCTAAAATATATTTACTACCCTCTAAGTGATCGTGGGGTGGTGGGAACTTCAGGTACTTCGTCTTCCTCATCAGTATCTGCGTAATAAAAATCTTTTATTTTTTCATTTAATATTTCTAAATGCCTTACAGGCATAGGTTGCAACTGATCTTCAAAACAATAAATAAGCAGTTTTTCATCTAAGCTTAATTGTATTAGTTGTTCTTCATTTTCAAGGCCAAATTTGGTAGCTAGCAGTTTAGGAAGGGTTGGATCCTCATGGTCTAATTCTTGTTTGGATTCATAGACTATGATTTTTTGTGCTAATTCTTTCATTTTTGCTTCTATTATGCTGTTCCAACCAGTTTCAACCATTTCAGACAGTCTTTGTAATTGCTCGAAATTGGGTACAGTAGTAATTTCATGTGTAGTAAAATATCCAAGTATGAGAGGACTTAATTTTTTTACTTGTTCTTCTGAAATTCCAAAATCTTCTGCAAAACTTGTTATTTTGCTGGCGGGTATTTTTTGAAAGTCCAGTTCTTCTGGTTTACTTTCAATGATCTTATTAGCTAATTCTTGTAGTTTTTCTTCTTGTTTTTCATCTAATTTTATTTCTTTTCCTTCTCTGCCTAAACGTCGATAAAAGTCAGAAGTACTCATAATTAGAAATCTCCCATATTATAGTTTTATTATACTCGAATTAATTCTAAATTATGTTATCTGCAACAACTTGATTATTTTGAAAATTGAAATTTTCTTAATAATCAAAGAAGAAGTTAAATCAAAAATTTCAATTTTTTTATCGATTTGTCACTTCTTTGATAAGGAAATAAAAATAAACAACCTATTTTTATCAAATTCTCGGTAATTGATTCTCAGGTAATTCTGCTAATTTATTTAAAAATTGATTCGTAGCTGATTTCTCACTCATGTAATTTGGAAAAAATCTCTTACCCAAACTTTCGAAAAATCCAGTTTCGTTTTTGAGATATTGATCGGTTACTTTTTGAACGCATTCTTTGATTGGCTGTGTAGTTTCTGCGATTAAATATAATAACATTACTAAAGCTTCCAATTCTTGGTACCTCATCTTGTCCGATGGATTATGATCCAATTCCTTAATAAGTTGTGTAATGTGAAATTGAAACTCATTTCGCAAAGATATATTTAAAGAATCCAAGGTGTCAGCGTCGGGCAATTTATACTGAGGATCGCTATAAGTGTATACGATATTTACTAGATCAAGGCTAAAACACTGCAGAGTATCCGCTAATGTAAATGGTTATCCAAATCCGCATAAAAATGGCGAATACTATAAAATAGCCTAATCTCCTCAAATCAAATAAACATATTATCTCTGGCACGGCCTCGAGTTCGGTCGAGTATATTATATGGACTTATATTTGATATTTTGTTATTATTTTGACCATTAAATTTGCGAAGCAATGGGGCACTCTATGATAGCGAGCAGTAGGAAATTATTAACATTGACATCAGAAGAAAGCAAAGAAGATCGTTTTTATGATATTAGACCAAGTGATTTTATGGGTCTTCCGTTTTCTGAGCCGGTAACCAAGCTTGTAGTCGATTACGCCTGGCCTGTGCATAAAATGCCTTTTCTATTTCGTGTCAGTGATGTCGATTATTTACGTGAAAGGATTATATATTTTGCTCAACATGCTGGACCACTTGCTCAATTCAAATCTTATCTAACCAAATTCTTTGGAGATGAATTAAAAAAGAAAGATGGAAAAGGAAAATCAGATCTTTTGCTTGATAAGATCATCACCATTGGTAATCATCGAGGTACATTTGTGCAGTGTTTAGCGATTGGATTGGATCGCACAATCGTGGACGAAAAAGGCAATGAGCTTGTCAAAGGGATGACAGAAACATTTATAGAAGTTGTTCAAGAGTTTTGTAATAAAGGTTTATTACCACCAGAAAAAGTAGCCGAACTGAAAGCTCAAGTATACAAAGTTTCCCCGCCAGAAGATGAAAAAGCAATAGCTGCAATAAAAAACGTAGTTGAAAAACTTTTCGAAGGCTTAGTCAGTACTAAAGAAGAAGAAACTCAACAGGCAATAGAAACATTTAAAAAATTTACTGAGAATATGAAACGCCAGTCTATGAATGAGGTGGGCGAACTAATAGATGCTCGATTGTATATCGGCATCATTCGTCTTATAGAGGAATGCAGAGATATATTGGCAAGAAGAGGAGCGGAATTACCTGGTGGGCATTATGGAAAAAAAGGAGATTTACTTGTCTGGAGTATAATTGGCAACTTCTTGGAGTCCCTCGACAATATACCACCTTGTCTGAGGCAACTACTTATGATACGACCGTGGGGTCTTTATTCTTTATTTCGTGAAAATAAAAAGCCGGATCGTGATGTTTTTGATGTTACCGGGGATATCTTTCGTGGCATTGGTACCGAGTATAGGTTGGGCGAGAATTCTTATTATGATGATTCCGGCATTGGGCTCCCAGGCTGGGGGGGGCGGGCGGCGAGGATTTTTTCAAACTTATTGCAAGCAATTACAGCAGCATCCAGACTTTATGCCCCGGCAGCGATCAATCCGTCGCACACCGTGTCTAGTGATGTAGAGGGTCGAAGAAGTCCTGCTGCTACGGCAGCGAGACAATAATCCCAACATGATTTTATAAATTCGCGGAGTAATTCTTCATAACTCCACGTTGCTGACGTCATTGCCCACCAAAGTGCCCATTTTTTCAGGTAACTTCTGATCCGGCGGATAGAAAATCCAGTAGCGACCATTATTTTTACCTGCTCGCGAGCTTTGCGGAGCGTTCTGGCATGAGGCAGAATGCGCGCTGGTACAAGCTGATCTTGTTCGTTTATTGTCTTACCCCCCCCCGCATGACTAATATATGCTCATCAGTGTTATGGTGGTCTATCATGCTATCATTTGCAGCTTGTACGACTTTGGTGTGATCCTGAGGTTGCGTCCCAGGATAATGAATTCCGAGAAAATGAAAATCTTTTTTAATTGAACCTATTCGTGATTTTTTACGTGACAATTTAAGTTGCCGTTCCGCCAGAATTTCCATCATCTTGCGTCGACAACGATTTAATTGTCGCTTTGTCTTGCACAAGAGAAGAAGGTCATCCTGGTACCGAATATATGTCACATCCATGTTATCAAACGCATCATCTAACGGCTTTAAATAAATCGCACTGAAAAATTGTGAAAGCGGGCCTCGCAATGCAATGCCAGTCACTGAATTTTTGTATCCTCTTGGCGTTTCGATTGGATTGGCAATAATTTCCTGAAGCATGAATTGCACTTTTGGATAATCGTAAAATTTTTTTATGTCCTGAATTAATTTGTGATGAGGGATGGATTTATAAAATGATTTAATGTCCGCGCGAATAATGTATTGAGGTTTTTCTTCATCCAGGACTTGTCGAATCCGTTGTGTCGCAAGCTTGACACCAGAAGGCCCGCGAATATGCAGGCAATTAGGGTTAATAACATGCTTAAATGTCGACTTTAACTGTTTAAGCAAAATGTTTTGGAAGATACGGTCTGATATATGCAGTTGATCAACCATTTCATCCTGAAAATAATATCGTTTTAAATGGCGCGGCGTATAATTTCCATCGATCATGGATTGAATACCTGTCGGTAGCCATTCATCTATTTCACGTGCTAAAAAATGTATTTCGTGGTTGTGGTTTGCAGATTGTTTTCTCTTATTAATTTTTGTAAATAATCGACGACCAACATCCAGCATGTCTGCAAAGTTCCAGCGATGTATTCGGCTTTTAACTGTCAATAGCATCCATCCATAATAAAATAATGACAGATTAAACATGATTTAGTAGAAAGGCGGGTCGATGAGAACACCTTTACAAAAAGTTTTAAATGACCTGTCAGTCAACTATTGTTAGGCCACGACCCAGCGCAATTATCCTGATTCATTCGCCGGAAGTCCAGTTCCCATCGCTATTTAGCGTCGAAAAAGAACATGAGGAACTCTGGCCGTTTATTCAATTGTGCCTGCTGTCGTCGTCAAGTCGTTATTTGTAGCGACTGTGACCGCAACCATATTTATTGCAGCAGGCAATGCTCCAAAGCTGCTCGACAAAAGTCACTTAAAGCATCTGGTCAACGTTATCAGCAAAGCCGTCGTGGACGGTTGAAGCATGCTGATCGTCAGCGGCGCTATCGAAAACGCAAAACAGAAAAAGTGACGCATCATAGTTCCGCGATTCCACCCTCGAATGATCTACTGTTTTCCGAGCGAAACAAGCAAGCAGCCTGCTCAATGCAACTCATCAACCCTGATATTTATTGCCATTTTTGCAAACGATCAGGGATTGAATTTCTGCGCATTGGATTTTTACGGCATTCATGGCGTATTTCATCCTGGCCACTTGCACCTTAATAAATCATTAGGAGAATTTTAATGACCGTTTCAGCAGAGATCGAAGCTAATATTCTGCGTTATTACCATGTTGAGAAGTGGCGTGTTGGCACCATTGCACGACAACTCAATGTGCATCATGGTGTAGTTAAACGTGTATTGTCACAAGCAGGTGTTCCAAAAACAAATCTGACGCGACACAAATCATTGGTTGATTCTTATTTGCCATTTATTCTGGAAACATTAAAGAAATTTCCAACACTGACCGCAAGTCGTTTGTATGCAATGGTTTGTGAGCGTGGCTACACAGGCAAGCCAGACCATTTTCGTCATCTTATTGCGCTTCATAGGCCGCGGCCTCATGCAGAGGCTTATCTTAGGCTTCGCACATTGCCTGGCGAGCAGGCGCAAGTAGATTGGGGGCATTTTGATTACATCACCATAGGCCGTGCCAAACGTCCTCTCATGGGTTTTGTGATGGTATTAAGCTACTCTCGGAAAATCTTTCTGCGTTTTTATCTTAATCAACGGATGTCTAATTTTCTGCAAGGACATGAAGCTGCATTTCATGCATTTGGTGGCGTGCCACGAGTCTTGCTCTATGACAATCTGAAAAGCGCTGTATTGGAAAGACAAGGCGATGCAATCCGCTTTCATCCGACACTGTTATCATTTGCTGCGCATTATCGTTTTGAGCCACGTCCTGTGGCCATTGCAAGAGGCAATGAAAAAGGACGCGTAGAACGTGCGATTCGTTATGTACGTGATAATTTTTTTGCTGCAAGGCAATGGAAAGATATTGATGGCTTAAATGCACAAGCGACTATCTGGTGTGATGGACAGGCAGCAAATCGACCTTGTCCAGAAGATACATCTATGACGGTAAAAGAAGTATTTTTGCAGGAGAAATCAAAATTATTTGTATTCCCAGATAATCCTTATTCGACATTTGATCGGGAAGAAGTTTCAGTCGGAAAAACACCATATGTGCGTTTTGATCTAAATGATTATTCTATTCCGCATACATATGTAAGACGAATCTTGACGGTCATTGCCACAAATGACAAGGTCAAGATTTTAGATGGACAGCAAGTGATTGCTGAACATATTCGTTCGTATGATAAAAAACAGCAAATTGAAGCAAAAGAACATATCAATACATTGATCGATTTTAAAAAGAAAGCCAGCCAACATCGTGCACAAGATCGTTTAATAAAATCAATTCCTTCTTGTGCTGAATTTCTGTCACAAGCAGCTGAGAATGGTTATTCACTCAGAACAATCATCAGAAACCTTTTGCTTATACTTGATTCTTATGGGGCAAGTGAGCTTGAAATTGCGATAAAAGAAGCGCTGCATCGCAAAGTGCCTCACACAAATGCGGTGCGTTTTAGCCTCGAAAAACGTCGTCAGGAAAAACGCTTAAATCCTCCTGTCAATCTGGACTTGCCGAATGATGCGCGCATACGTGATTTAGTTGTGCGTCCGCATAAGTTAGATGATTACGATCAATTACAGACTTTAACTGGAGAAACACCATGATAAATACCACATTATTGAAAAGAGCAAGAGAGTTGAAATTTTATGGCATGATCGCTCACTGGGAAGAAATCGAAGAAACCTTGTGGATAGAGCAATTAATCACATGGGAAGAGGAAGAAAGATCGCGACGCAGTCTTGAACGACGACTGAGTAGTGCTCGTCTCGGGCGCTTTAATCCGTTAGCTAATTTCGATTGGAATTGGCCTAAAAAAATTGATCGGCAAGCGATTGAAGAGCTAATGCGTTTGGAATTTATGAATGAATCTTCAAATATTATTTTATGTGGACCTAACGGCGTCGGAAAATCAACAATTGCCCAGAACATTGCGCATCAGGCAGTTATTAAAGGATACACCGTATTATTTATCACAGCAGGACAAATGCTCAATGAACTTGCTTCTCAAGATGGTGATAATGCACTGCGTAGAAGAATAAAATATTATGTTCAGCCACAATTGCTGGTAATTGATGAAGTAGGCTATTTATCCTATTCAAACCGTCATGCTGATTTGTTATTTGAAATTATCTCGCGACGTTATCAACAAAAATCTACACTCGTCACAACCAATAAACCATTCACGGAATGGAGCGATCTGTTTCCTAATGCATCTTGCGTAGTTTCATTGATTGACAGGCTTGTGCATCATTCTGAAATTATTGGCATTGAAGCTGATTCCTATCGATTAAAAGAAGCTAAAGAAAAAAACATACAGCGAAACGAGCATCGTAAAAAACGTAAATCAAAAGCAGTCGCTGAAGTTAATCACGCCTAATCTAATAACCGGTGCCATGTTGGAATGGCACCGATCTAATTCTAATGTATTTTTAAAGAACCATGGGGATTTTATGAATTTAAAAAACTTCGCCATTTATGCGCGGATTTGCTCAGCCGTTAACACTTGCAATATTACAGATATTGAGCGTATCAGCTTGCGATTTTTAATTCTGAAAAGTGAATCGGATATTATTAAAAAATTAAGCGAAATATTGTTGAAACCTAATAAAATCGATTCGAAAGGAATTT
>JANWKO010000049.1 GCA_025451335.1 Gammaproteobacteria bacterium | reverse complement strand
GGTGAAGCTTTTTCGCGTTGGATTCAATCTTATCGTGATTTACCCGTGCTGGTTAACCAATGGGCTAATATTGTTCGTTGGGAAATGCGCACCCGCATGTTTTTGCGCACGACCGAATTTCTCTGGCAAGAAGGACACACTGCACACGCCACAGCCGAAGAAGCACAACAAGAATCTTTAAAAATTCTTGATCTCTATGCCCGCTTTGCCGAAGATTACATGGCTATGCCCGTTATTAAAGGGGAAAAAACAGCCAGTGAACGTTTTCCCGGTGCTGTTAACACCTATTGTATTGAAGCCATGATGCAAGATAAAAAAGCTCTTCAAGCTGGAACGTCACATTTTCTGGGGCAAAATTTTTCACATGCTTTTAATATCAAATTTCTAAATGCACAAGGTAAAGAAGAATTAGTGCAAACGACTTCTTGGGGCGTATCAACCCGCTTAATCGGCGGACTAATTATGACCCATAGCGATGATAATGGTTTAATCGTTCCGCCTAAGCTAGCTCCTACTCATGCGGTCATTCTGCCCATCATTCATAAAGAAGAAAATCGCGCAGAAATCACCAGTTATTGTGAAAATCTTGCTCGAGAATTACGGCAAATTTCTTATCATGGCAAAAATCTAGTCGTAGAAATTGATCATCGCGAATTAACCGGCGGTGAAAAAGCGTGGGGATGGGTTAAAAAAGGTGTGCCTATTCGTCTCGAAATTGGTATGAAAGAATGCCAAGCCAATTCCGTATTTTTAGGTCGTCGTGATAAGGAATATAAAGAAAGACAAGGGCAAGATCGTCAACAATTCTTGACTACAATCGCAGCTCAACTTGATGAAATGCAAATGAATTTATTAAATCGAGCCCGTGAGTTTCAAAAACGTTATACCGTTGAAATCAATAGCAAAGAAGATTTTTATGAATTTTTTAAGAACGATGGCGGTTTTGCTTATGCTCATTGGAATGGCGACCCAGAGATTGAAGCAAAAATAAAATCTGACTTAAGCGTTACCATTCGTTGCATTCCCTTTTTGGATAATCCTGAACCAGGGACATGTATCTTTAGCGGTGATAAAAGTCCACAACGCGTAATTTTTGCTAAAGCTTACTAATTTGACTAAAGTCTGTTGCTTTTTTGGCAGAAATAGCAACAGACCTTGCACTTGATTTGACTTAGAATTAAATAACCTTAAAATAAGCAGTCACGAATCTTTGCAAATTAAATTTTATCTTTTGAGTCAGTAGAACGTTATCAATAGACTCTTATTAACTGTTTTAAGGATTAAGCCAATATGATAAACCCCACCATGATGAAAGAATTAGAAGCAACCATTGCTAAATTATCTGCCAGAGGCAAAGGCATTTTAGCCGCCGATGAAAGTACGGCTACGATTACCAAACGTTTTAATGCAGTTGGTATTGAATCTACCGAAGATACACGCCGCGCTTATCGCGAAATGTTGCTCACCACCCCCAAAATCAATGAATTTATCGCCGGGGTGATTTTATTTGAAGAAACCTTAAATCAAAAAACGAGCGATGGCACTCTTTTCCCACAAGCTTTAGATAAATTAGGAATCTTGCCTGGTATTAAAGTAGATAAGGGTCTTGTTATATTGCCAAATACGCTTGATGAACAAGTTACCCAAGGCTTAGATGGATTAGCCGAACGTTTAGCTGAATACCGAACCAAAGGAGCCCGTTTTGCAAAATGGCGTGCGGTTTATGCTATTTCTGAAAACACTCCAAGCATGTTAGCGATCAAAGCAAATGCCGAAGTTTTAGCACGATATGCAGCATTGTGCCAAGCAAATGGCATTGTTCCCATGGTAGAACCCGAAGTATTGATTGATGGTAATCACACCATTGAACGTTGTGCCGAAGTGAGTGAGCGCGTACTTAATGCAGTGTTTCGTGCTTTGAATCGTCACAAAGTACGTCTTGAACTCATGGTCCTCAAGCCCAGCATGGTTATCAGCGGCAAAACATGTGCTATCAAAGCAAATGCCGAACAAGTTGGCAGAATGACTGTCACCATTTTGAAACGCACTGTTCCTTCTGCTGTACCAACTATTAATTTCTTATCAGGTGGACAATCTTGCGAAGAAGCGACGGCCAATCTGCAAGCTATGAACGCACTGGCACCGTTACCTTGGAACTTAAGCTTTTCCTATGCGCGAGCATTACAGGATTATCCTATGAAAATTTGGCGCGGTGATAAAAATAATGTTGCTGCTGCGCAAAAATCATTTTATGACAGAGCCAAATTGAATAGCCTTGCCTCTTTGGGTAAATATTCCGCATCAATGGAAAAAGAAACATCTATTGCTTAAGAAAACTTAGCCCGGATAGTCCGGGCTAACTCCTGCTCAGGGCCTTGTAGCAAGCCGCGCGGTTTAACAAAACCCGCAGCGGGCCCACGGGATTAAATTTAATACTTTAAATGGACTTAAAGATGACAACAACTCTTATCAATACCGTTGACGCTAAAGAACAATTTACAGACTTAGTTAATCGCGTTGCTCATAGCAAAGAACGCATTATTTTAACTCGTCGTGGCAAAGAAATTGCCGCCATCATTCCCCTAGAAGATTTAAACTTAATACAAGATTCCCAAAATAAACATGATTTACATGAAGCTATTGACGCATTAAAAGAAGCACGTAACATAGGAACAATTAGCTTAGAACAATTAAAAGAAGAAATAAACATTTAGGGAAATCTAGTGACTACACCATATGATGTGAAAATTGCACCAGATGCGGTTAGACAAATTAAATCGCTTCAACCAAAACATAAGAAAATGATTTTGAAATTAGCTGATGCATTGTCTATTAATCCGCGACCACCTGGAGCCAATAAAGTTGAAGGGATGACAGGTTTATATAGTGAAGTAGTGAATCATTTGAGAATTATTTATAAAATAGAAGACCAAGAGATTTTGATTTTATTAATAAAATGAAATGAGTCTAATGAATTGCGCATAAGGAACATAATAAAATGCAATCATCCTCAGCTCCTGTTGTTTTTCATCTCGATCCAAACAATCCAGATTGTGTAATTGACATAAGTCCATCCCCTAAAACTGTTAGGACAATCCAAGCTGAATCAGAAACAAAAAACTCCGCAATAATAAATCCAGATCAACCCATGGCGCTCATTCATTTAAGCGGATTTGAAGATGAAGAATTAGAATATTTTTGTAAAAAATATAATAAAAATTTATATCAGCTGGAAAAACAAATTGATGAATTTTGGAAAAGTTATTACTACTATATAATTAAATATGGCTCCTATCTCATTTGCAATATTCCATTTTTTGTTTACAGACTCAATTCCAGTCAAGATGGTTTAGATCCTATTTTACAAATCTATCAACCGGGACTTTCTGCGCCTATTGAAATTAGCGAGGCTTTTGGAACCACATTAGCAATAATGGATTTTATTGTTAATATGACAACTTACAATCCACGTAAAGGTGCGGTAAGAACTATTCTTGATTATGCGAATCAAGAGCCGTTTTGGGAACCTGTTTTAAATAACTTTGGTGAATTATTTTATGATCCAGAAAAAGTAATGGTTGCTATCAAAAACTCATTTTTAAATTCATTACTTTATCAAAATCCTAAACAAGCATTAAGAGAATTCCTGACATGGATAAGAGATCAATCTGTTTTGAACGTTTATAACATCACCATGTCATTTTCTGTGATTTCTGATATATACAATAAATTAGAAATCGTTGGCCCTGTTTTACAAAAAGGAACCAGCGCTATTCTTGTCGCTATGTCAGCGGGATGGTTTATGCAAGTAACCAATCCTAGTTACTACCAAGGCTTGGAATTTTTTCAAAATAAAAATAACTATCCTTATCTAATTACCGAAGCATTGAATGGTAATATTGCTTTACCTTTTCAAGTCTTTTTGCAAGGAACGATTAGCACTGTTGGAATTACTCTTTATGCTTCATCATATTATTTTAACAATGTTGCTAAAGAAATTACTGGATTTTGGCTTCCAGCTTACATCACTTTACCATTAAGTGCTTGGCAATTATTTTGCTCCATGTATCCCTCTACTTATCATTTCTACATGAAAAATGGAATAGAAATAAAAAAATGTATCACGCATTATTTGCAACGAAACGCTGGAAACCTTATTGAAAATGAAATCAATCTATTAGAGCACACTGGTTTAACCGGCGCAGAATTGGAAAAACAAAAAAAACAATTGCGCGAAACATTATTAAAAGACCAAATCAAAGCTCATCGAAACTCACTCGAAGCAAAATTAATTTCCGAATACAACGACTCTTATTTAATTAAACGCTGGTTTTACTGGGTTATGGAAGAACCTGTTTTTGTAACAACTATGCTATCTTTCATCGGAAGTATTGGTATCGTATTTGGTGTTCGTTTTCTAGCTCCTATATTTAAAGAACATATTTATGATGAATCGATATCAATGAATCTCTTGGCTGCATTGATTGGTTTTGGTAGCTTGATTACATTACCTTTAAGAGCGGAACAGCAAAGAATCACCGATAATTTGCTATGGGATCGATTACCCTTGGAATACAAACAATTTCAAGAAGAAGTTAAACCATTGGTCAAAAACACTCCCGGCGAAAAATGTATGTCTTACGCCGCTGATGTATTTAATGTTGGCAGTGGTTTAGCCACTGATTTATCTGTAACTGGAACTGGATTGAGAACTTTTGGACCAAATCCGGCTTATATGACTCCTATTGCTATCATTGCACAGCAAGAAATGATTAATAAAATCCTTTTTTTTGGCCCAAAACTACGTAATACTTGGAAAAGTGTCGCTGCACAAAAAACAATCCGCATGACGGAGGTCAAATCCGCCATGTATTCTCAACCTCAAAAGCAGCTCGAGGAGAAAAAAGAGACTAGCGATCAAAAAATAGCGCCACGATTAGTTATTGTCTAAGACATTATTTTTGGGACCTATCAAAACTTTGTATAAACTTGGAGAGCATAATAAAGCATGTCAAAAGAAATCAATGAATTAATTATTGGTTATAAACGATTTCGTGAACATTACTTTAGTAATAGCAATAAAACATTTGATAATCTTATCAAACTAGGTCAAAACCCTAAGGTAATGATTATTTCTTGTTGTGATTCACGCGTGGATCCTTCCATTATTTTTGGTTGCGAACCTGGTGATTTATTTGTGATACGTAATGTTGCTAATTTGGTTCCACCTTATGAAAACAACGCCAGTTACCATGGAACCAGTGCGGCAATAGAATTTGGAATTTCTAACTTAGATATACATGATGTTATTATCCTTGGTCATAGTTTTTGTGGCGGAATACGCGCCCTCTTAGAAAATGTTGATTTACTATCTAGTGAGAATTTCATTTCAAAATGGATGGAACTTGCCAAACCCGCGCGGGAAAAGACTTTAAAAAATTATCCTAATTCCAATTTAGATCAGCAAGCCGATATGTGTGGTCAATATGCTTTGATTAATTCTCACAATAACTTGATGACTTTTCCTTTAATTCAAGAAAAAGTCAAATCTGGGTTTTTATCTTTGCATGCTTGGTTTTTCGATTTGTCCACTGGATTAATTCATATGTTAAATCAAGAACAAAATAAATTTGAACCAATTGAAGGATAACCACAAGGTCGACAACCTTTTGGAGGCAAGTAGACTCTGGAATCAAGTCTTGAAAGTTGAACAACAAGTTAGTCAACTTTTAAGACTGCCCCTCTAGTATTGACAACATCGATCAGTATCATCCCCATCAGGAACTATAGATGTCAACACACTGCCTGTCGTGGGATTAGGCCGAAAAATGGTACAACCCTTTAAACCTAATTCATAAGCCTGGCTATATACTTCACTTAATTTTTCAAAAGGAAAGTCTATCGGAATGTTAATAGTTTTTGATATGGCATTATCAATATAAGGCTGTACTGCCGCTTGAATTTGCAAATGATTTTCAGGAATCAGCGATTGAGCATCCGTCCATGCAGGTGGCAATTTATTTTCTTTACGTGAATTTTCCCAGATGCGTAATGCATAATCCTTTACCGCAAATTTTAATATGCCTGTTGATGTACGAATTGTTCGTTCGTATTGCGAACTAAAAACCGGTTCAATACCATTAGAAATATTGTTTGCGAGCAAGCTTATTGTTCCTGTTGGCGCAATTGTATTATGATGGCTATTACGAATTCCTGAGCTTGCAATGTCTTGTTGAATTTCTTTCGATAAATTTTTTACGAAACGTCCTTGTAAATATTTTTCAACTTCAAAAAATGAAAAAGCACCTCGTTCTTTCGCCAATTCAATCGATGTTATCCAAGTCGTTTCGGAAATAAGTTTCATCACTTGGCTCGCAAGATTTAATGATTCAGCACTCCCATACTTCATTCCAAGCATAATAAAAACATTTGCTAATCCTGTAATACCCAAACCAATGCGGCGCGTAGCAAAAGCTTCGGCTTTTTGTGCCTTGAGAGGATAACGCGACACATCAATGACATTATCTAAAAAACGCGTCGCAATTATTGTTGTTTTTTCAATTTTATCGAAATTCAAACTTGCATTGTCAGAATAGGGATTCAATACGAATTGCGTTAAATTAATCGCTCCTAAATTGCAAGCACCATAGACAGGCAAAGGAATTTCACCACAAGGATTAGTTGCACTAATCCATTCTCGATACCATAAATTATTTTGCTGATTAATTGTATCTTCAAAAATTACGCCAGGTTCTGCATAATCATAAGCTGATTTAATAATTTTATGCCAAAGCTCTCGGGCTTTTAAGCGTTTTACTATTTTGCATTTCACTTTAATTGGACTTCCACTCCAATGTCGAAAAATAAACTCTTGATTATTTTCCTTTTCATCTAAAGGAAATACCAATTCCCAATCAAGATCATCTTTGACCGCTTGCATAAATTCATTTGTAACTAATACAGACACGTTAAAATGACGTAATTCTTTTGCATCAGATTTGGCTGCAATAAAAGCTTCAATATCAGGATGATCACAACGTAAAATTCCCATCATAGCACCGCGACGAGAACCCGTTGATAGCATGGTTGCACACATTGCATTCCAAATTCGCATAAATGAAACTGGGCCCGATGCGTATGTACCAGTATGTTTAACTGGGTATCCATTTGGGCGCAAAGTAGAAAAATCATAACCAATGCCACCTCCTTGTTGTAAAGTGAGCGCACCTTCCTTTAACGAATTAAAAATACTTTTTAAAGAATCAGAAATTGGCATGACAAAACAATTAAATAAAGTCACTTCATGTTTTGTTCCTGCGCCAGCAATAATTCTGCCCCCTGGTAAAAATTGAAAATCTTCTAGAATATTATAAAATTGTTGTTGCCAATGCTTTCGTAGTTTAGGTTGTTCAGCTTTAGCAGCCGCCTGCGCGACTCTTAGCCAAGTATCTTCAATAGTATGATCAATTATTTTATCATCACGACGATAACGATATTTAATATCCCAGACAATTTCAGAGATCGGTTCTTCAAATGCAGCCACAATATACCTCTTCTCTACCTTTATATTTTATTATACACCAGAGTAACGGGGTCAAGTCTTGACTGTTGACCAATGGTTTGGTCTGGTCCCCCCTCAAATCCAAATCATTGGTCAAAAGTCAAGACTTGACCCCGTTACTGTTTTGGTGTAAAAGTTGTCTTCTTTAAAAACAAATGATCATTATGATAGCTAAAGAACTCCAAAATCTTTTAATTCAATGCGGCAAAGAGCTTCGTGAAGAAAAAATTGAAATTGACCCAATTTCAGGTCTTAAATTTAAAAAATTTATCGGTTTGAATAAATTTGATCATGACTTTGGTCCAGAAGAGAATGAAGAATTTAGTCACCTGAAAAATTTCATCACAAAACTTCCCCCAGAAGAAATTTTAACGATAGAGCATTTACCAAATTTAATCCGATTTCTTGAAAATCGCTGGCAAAGAATAAAAAGCACATTTGACAAAGATGGCTATTTTTGTATTCGCACAAGATTAGATAGATTTTGTGTGGAAATTGCAAAAATCATTGCGACAATTTATTCTTTTAAAGAAAGTAAAGCCATAAAAACTTTACCAGTCAATTTTTACTATTTTTTAATGCCGACGCTAACTAATTCAAATGATTATCCAGCAACGGAAAAATTCCGCAAGCAACTCACCATAAGCGATGATGGCACGCGATTAATTTCGATTTATGACGTTCTAGAAAAAGTCACTTTACATTTTGAAAACAAACTAATAGATGACTCAACTTTAAAAATTGCTTTAACCGCTTCGGAGATTTCCTTATTAAGACGATTTTATTGGAATACAAATGATCCCTATGCAAGCCAAAAAATGTTGCAAAAAAAGACATTAAAAGAAAAATCAACGAGCTTAGAAGTAAAAAAAGAGCCGACAATAAACCGGAAAATCCCTCTACAATTTTTTATTGAATCAAATCATTGCGAAACTCTTATCAATGCGATTCATAAAACAGAAACTGATTTGAAAAAAGCAAGCACCATTAATTCTCTTAAAATTGATATTTTTTTAAATCATTTAACTCAGTTAAATCTAGAATTAATATCATTAAAAAAACCAGAGGATGTCCATGCGTTTTTGTTATTTCTTCAAGCAGAAGCAAACACTATAAAAAAAGATAACGATGGTATAAACAAATTTTATGGCGGTATTGCTTTGTTTAAAAGTATGCGAAAAACAAAAACTTGTAAAACCTTATTAACTATTTATAAAAATGTTCTAGATCAAATTGAAACTCAATTTCATATTCAAGAACTAGCTCCTACTTCTTCGTTAACAAAACGCATTGAACAATTATTATTGATACCACAGAGCTCCAGCACAAAACCCGTTTTAACTTGATACGAACGAGCCTAAGGTAAAACTTTATCATGCCTGTCAACTTGCATTAATAGATAAACATTCTTGCAAAAATGTGGTTATCCGTGGCTCTAACCAATATTCAGGTCGCCAAGGATATTTGCCGGTGACAAATCCACAGTGACCTCCATATTCAGAAACCTCTAATATAACTTGTTCAGATAATTCATGATCCTCAGGAATAATATCCTCTGTCATAAAAGGATCATCTTTCGAATGTATTATCAAGGTTGGAATTCGTATTCTTGGCAAATACTGCCGGCTACTCGCTTTATTGTAGTAATCTTCAGCACACAAAAAATCATATAAAGGGGCTGTTACTTTGTTATCAAACTCACGCAAAGTACGAATTTTCATTAGCGATGGAATATCAATTGGCCCTCCTTGCTTCTTATATTTTTTTGCCAAACGATAACAAGCGGATTTCAAAAGAAACCATTGATAAAGACGAGAAAATCCTTGTCCTATACGTACCGATGTTTTTTGCAATTCAAAAGGTACTGAAATGGCAATTGCCGCTGTTAAAGGATTAGAGTCGCCTGTTTCACCCAGCCACTTCAAAAGCACATTCCCGCCCAATGAAAAACCAATGGCAGAAATATTTGTATTAGGTTCTCGATCACGTAATTTTTTTACCACAAAAGCAATATCGCTGGTTTCGCCTGAGTGATACTCCCGCAGGGGCAAACGATTTGGCACACCACTGCAACCGCGAAAATGCATAACAACTGCTCGCCAACCTGCTTGGTTAATAGCCTGCAACATTCCATTCACATATTGTGATTTTGCTGATCCTTCAAATCCATGCAAAATCATAACAATAGGAGAATCTCCTTGTCCTAACCAACTCAAATCTACAAAATCACCATCAGGTAATTCAACACGTTCTTTAGTTAAAGCTAATGATTTTTTGCGACGAAAAATTGGTGGCCACATAGTCTGCAAGTGAGGATTGCGCAGCCACCAGGGGGGTTCAAATGAGTTATGCTTCAAATTTCAAAATCCTTTTTGATGAAAACGTTGGCTATAATTATGAACTGCATCAATTAATTCAGCAAGATGATCAGGTGGCACATCCGGTGTTATTCCATGACCCAAGTTAAAAATATGCCCCGAACCTTCACCATATTCTTCTAAAATACGTTCAACCTCAGCACGAATTATTGAAGGAGATTCTAATAATATTTTCGGATCCATGTTGCCTTGCAAAGCCACTTTATTTCCCACACGTTGCCGCGCATCATGCAAACTCGTATGCCAATCCACACCTAACACTTGACATCCTGATTCAGCCATCTCTTCTAACCACTTTCCCCCTCCTTTTGTAAAAAGGATGGCAGGAATACGTTGCCCATTTTGTTCTTTGATTAAATTTGTCAGAACTTGTTGAATAAAATGAAGTGAATATTTTTGATAACTTAGCGTGTCCAACATCCCACCCCAAGTATCAAAAATCATAACAGCTTGAACCCCTGCTTTAATTTGAGCATTAAGATGAGTACAAACTGCTTTAGCTAATACAGTTAGTAATTGGCTTAATGCCAGAGGTTCTTCCTGCATCATTTTTTTTATCAATGGAAACGATTTATTCGCGGAACCTTCAACCATATAAGTTGCAATTGTCCAAGGGCTGCCACAAAATCCAATCAAGGGCACACGATTAGCCAATTCATTTTGGATCATTTTTATTGCATCTAGAACATAACGTAAACTTAGTTCGGGATCCGGAACAGAAAGTTTTTGGATATCTTTAACAGTACGAACAGGATGTTCAAATCCTGGACCCTCACCTTCTTTAAAATACAAGCCTAACCCCATGGCATCTGGTATTGTCAAAATATCAGAAAATAAGATTGCCGCATCCAAAGGAAAACGATTGATTGGTTGCAATGTCACTTGGCAAGCTAACTCTGGTGTTTTGCACAATTGCATAAAACTGCCTGCTTTTTGGCGAACTTCTCGATACTCAGGCAAATATCGACCAGCCTGGCGCATTATCCAAACAGGAGTTGCATCAACAGGCTCATGCCAAATAGTGTTTAAAAACCGATTATTCTTGGTTAGTGAAATCATAAAATAGCCTAAAACAAATATTCATGTTATCAAAAAAAGATCTAAAACTAAATTAACATTAACATCCAACCATAATATATAAGATGATGCTTTGCACTTGAATTTATTTAGGTTAAAATATGTAACCTATGGGTTTTTTTATATTCCATTCCGCAAAATGCGGTTTTAATTAGGTTTATTAACTTTTACAAAAGGGAAAATCATTTATGCGCAAACATCTTTTAATTGCAACCCTCGCTGGCCTCTGCTTAGTTGGTATGACTGCTTGCTCAAAAGGCGAAGACAAAGGTACTGGTGATAACGGAACGCAAGCAACAACAGAAACAACCACCACGACGACAACAACAACTGAAGCTCCAGCATCAGCTACAACAACCAGCACTGACACCACAGCTCCTGCTGCTGCTCCTACTGATACAAATAGCAGCGACAATAGTGGCGCAGCTACAACTCCTGCTACAGACAATTCCAGCACCACGACAACAACAACTGGAACAACCGACACAACCACAACTGGAACAACCGATAACAGCAACACCAGCACCACTGGTACAACTGATAACACCGGTACAAATTCCAGCACTGACAACACAACTGCTCCAGCTACAAACCAATAGTAGTTGTTATAAACAAAAAAACCCTGCAAATGCAGGGTTTTTTTATATGCGAACAAGACTATTTTTTGCCTGACTTCTCAAGCCACCTAATTATTTCATCCACTACATCTCTAATACTTCGATTATCTGTATGAACTTTATATTCAGCAATATCTTCATAAAATGGTGCTCGCTCATGATAAAGCTTTTCCAAAATCTCTTCTCGATTTTTGACCCTTAACAAAGGCCTTCTACTTTCATTTACTGTGCGAAAATGTTGAAAATCCAAAGAAACTTCCAAATAAATCACTATGCCATTTTTGGTTAGTATTTCACGATTCTCTTCTTCTAAAATCGAGCCTCCACCGGTTGCTAAAACAATGTTAGAAAGATTAGCCAACTCTTTGATCACAGCCGTTTCGCGCTTTTGAAACCCAACCTCTCCTTCTAAATCAAATATCCAGCCAATTTCAACACCAGTTCGTTTTTCAATTTCTTCGTCTGTATCATAAAAATCCATTTTTAGCTGTTGCGCCAAATATTTTCCAGCACTGCTTTTCCCTGCGCCCATAGGACCTATTAAAAAAATGTTTCTATGCTTTTCTTGTGTCATTCACTATCAATCCCATCTCAGGAATAATCCTCGGCGTAACGAAAATGAGTAATTCACGCTTATTTTCTTTTACATTTTGCTGCTTAAAGAGCCAGCCGACAAGAGGAATTTTACCAAAAAAAGGTAAGCGATGCTCGCCCTGCTCATGATTTGATTCAAAAATTCCACCCAACACAATCGTTTGACCATCACTTATTAAAACATTTGTACTAATTTGTCGTGTATTAATAGCAGGCACCCCCAAAACAATACGATTACTTGGCCTATCTTGGTTAACTTGCAATTGAAGTAAAACTTTGTTTCGCGGCATGATTTGTGGCGTAACCTTTAACCTTAATACCGCTTTTTTAAAAGATACAGCTGTTCCTCCACTGTCACTGACTTCTTGATAAGGAATTTCTTCGCCCGATTCGATATAGGCTGTCTTTTGATTTGCTGTAAATAAACTGGGACTTGAAATCAACTCGCCATGCCCGGCTTTTTCTAACGCGGCAAGTTGAACATCTAATTCTGAGCCATTTGCTAATTTTGCAATTGCTAAACTGTATTTTTTTGGCAATACCACTTGAGGTGTGGAATCATAATTTGATTGTTCTACTGCAAAATTGATCCCTAATTCTCGCTCATAATCATTATCAATACTAGCTATTCGTGCTTCGATAACGACTTGTTTCACGGGAACATCTAATTGACTTATTACTTTTTTAACTTCAATTAAATGGGATTCGATATCTTGAATGCATACGGTATTCGTGCGCTCATCGACTCTTACGTTACCACGTTTTGAAAGGATGGAATAATTGTTTTCTTGTAAAAACCTAGCAACATCATCCGCTTTGGCATAACGAATTTCCCAAATGCGAGTTATTAACGGGGATGTCTCTTCTAAAATATTATGCAATTTCATTTCTTCTTGCTCTCGCTTTAACAATTCAGTACGTGGCGCGATATACCATAGCTTACCTATCGATTTTTTCATTAAATCTTGAGAAGCTAGTAACAAATCAAATGCTTCTTGTTTTGATATATTGTCAAAATGTAAAGAAGTTGTTCCATTAATTTTGGAACTAATAACAATATTCTGATGTAAGAATTTAGCAAGAATATGCAAGGCATCTTGCAAATTAACATTTTGCACATCAAAAGATATTTGTTTTGTTTTTTGATCATTTGCAGCGACTACATTAGAAAAAAAACAAAGCAAACATAAAAATATTATTTTTAACATCTGTCAAAACCTTATTAAAATAAAAAATTGTTTATTGAGCTGATAGAGCAAAAAGCTCTACAAATGGTGAAATCGAAATCTTAAAACTATTTTCGAATTTGATTTGATTTATATCTAGACTGACAACACGCATTTTCTCTACGCCTAAAATATCACCTTGGCTTACATGAATTGTTTTACCGCTTGGTAACATTAGAAATCCCCAAAAAAAATTGTCTTGTTGCAAATAACCAACATATTTCATTTGATATATAGAAGCAAAATCATTATTTACCTTACTATTTACAGCTGGTACTTCGAAAGGATCGCGTAAATTCAATTTGAAATCAGAATTTTGCATTTTCGACCAACCTCCTTTTGAATTACCAAAACCTCCGATGTAAACTCCCAAGAACTGCATATCCATTTGCACCAATTCTGATGGTAATGAGCGAAGAGAAAAATCCTTTAGCACGATTGGTAATGAATAATGAGATAAAATTTCAAAGAAATTCACTAATTGAGCAAACTTTCCCAGCAAAATGAGATGAATAGGATTTGTGTTAATAGCCTGATTCATTTGTCGAGTAGCGGGTTGAATAGTTTGCACAACTAATCCGCTAGCTTTACTTGCTTGCAAAATAGCCTCTATTATTTCTGTTGTTAGTAAAAAATTATTATTACGAAAATAGCTAACCACTTTTTCACTAACTTGTTTCAAATCCTTTCTAATCATTTCTTGGTTATTTACCAAGCTCATTTCTTTATCATATTGGGCACAAAAGTCTTTTTCCATTTGCTTCATTTGCCAAATGCGCATCACTTTTGGTTTTACAAGAAAGGCAAACAAAAACAATATCGATAATATAACAATGACTTTTACCTTCTTATACTTTCTTGAATTCATCTAACATCCCTTATATATTCTGCGATTAAGGACAAACTTTATCGCTTGTTTATTGCATCAACATTTACTGCATTGGAAATTCGAAATTTAAATATTAATTCTGATTTTTCAGCTTGATCCTTAATTTCTACCAAATGACCATTAAAATTTTTTGTTAATTGCGTTAATGCTAAAGAAGACTTTGAAATCCCTTGCAAATCAATTTGATTAGCGTAACGAGATATCGACTTTAACTGGACTTCATTTGGTGTACTGGTCATTAACTTAAGAAAAAATTCATTTATCTGTGCTTGACTATATTTAAATTGATTCATCTTTACTAAAGAAGCATGCAATAATTCCCGCTCTTTATTCATTTTCTTGGTTTTCTGCCATGGAATTTCTAATAACGATAATTTATATTTCCAAGAACAAATCCTGGTTTCTAGTTTTTTTGTATAAATTTCCAGAGAAAAGTAAACCATAAAAAAATTTGTAGTAGAAATAAGAATAATCATAATCAGGAATATTAAAAAATTATATTTGGATTTTTTAATTACTTGCGAACGCCATGGCAACAAATTAATTTCTAATATCATGCGTTATTCCTCGCATTGCCAAACCACAACAAATAAGCATCCTTGAAGCAATTTGAGATAACATGTCGAAAGAAATCGAAGATGAAAATGACATACCTGAAAAGGGATTGGCAAAAATAACTTTCAATTTGCATTCGCCTTGAATGAAACAAACAATTTGTTCCAACAAATGAAATTTTCCCGCTAAAAATACTGTATTGAATTGAATATTTCTATTAGTCGTTAAATAAAGTTGAATTAAGGATATAATTCTTTGATTTATTTCTTGAATCGAGAGCGCAAAAATATTTATTTGTTGAAAAAAAAGGGTTTCATTGTTTTGCAAAATCATAAAATGCATTAACGTAAGATTTACCTCTAATACAATTATTGCTTCTGTAGATACATGAAACAGATTAATTGCTCGCATCATTGCAAACGAGTCTACATCAACTATTTCCGTTTTTAATCCTGCTTGATTTACTACAGCCACATAATCATTTAATAATTCTTGGCGTGTCGCAATAAGCAAGAAATCATCATAATCTTCTCCTCGATTTATTTTTACAAAATCGAAACTCAAGTCAGTAGATATGCCAGGAAAAAATTCTCTTAAATTTAAACGAATCTCCATTTCATATTCAGGATCCGACAAACCAGATGCTAATTTAATGCGTTTAGTAATTACGTTATTGACAGGAAGTGCGATAGCAGCATGATATTTTTGCACATGAACGCTGCTTACTAAATTTGCAATACTATCTCTAAGCTGAGATATTTCGCAAGGTTTGCCATCGACAATAGTCCCCTTGGGCAAATCAGCTACAGCAATTTTTTCGACCTGCCAGCCTTGCTTTAGTTTTTTCATTTGCAGGAGACGCAGTTCGTCCGGATGGATATGCAAACCAACCATGGGTTTAGATTTAATATTCGATATAAGGAACATAGTAACTCCTTGGAATAATGGGAAATAATGTGTAACAGAGGAAATACAGTAGCGAAGGCTCGCTAAATGGCCATAGGTTAAAATCTTAAAAAAAGATCAAATTTTAGACAAAAAAGAGGTGGGGAAAGAAAAATTTATAAAAAAAGAAAGGAATGCTTAATATATTGTCCATTTTTATAGTAAAATGCAAGTTTTACATTTCGAACACTCTACCCTATGAAAAAGCTGTTTCGCTTTATTAAAAGATTATTTTATTTCTCTATTATTTGCTCAGGCATACTGATTGCCGGTTTGTACTATTACATTGAATATGAACTTCCCGATATTGACGCTCTCAACACAGTTCAACTGCAAGTCCCATTACAAATCTTTACTCAAGATGGGAAATTAATTGCTGAATATGGCGAAAAAAGACGTATACCTATTCCTTATAATCAAATTCCTAAACAATTAATCAATGCCGTACTCGCTACAGAAGATCAACGCTATTTTCAACATCCTGGCATTGATATTCCCGGACTATTTCGGGCCAGTATCAAATTGATTGCAACGGGTAAAAAACAAGAAGGCGGCAGCACTATCACTATGCAGGTTGCGCGCAGCTTTTATCTTTCCCGAAATAAAACATTTGGTCGCAAATTACGTGAAATTCTACTCGCACTCAAAATTAATCATCGACTCAGCAAAGAAAAAATTCTCGAGTTATATTTAAATAAGATTTTTCTTGGCGCTCGCGCATACGGGGTTGAAGCCGCATCCGAGGTTTATTTCGGAAAAACACTTAATGAACTGTCTTTAGATCAATATGCGATGCTGGCAGGCTTACCTAAAGCTCCCTCAGCTTTGAATCCCATTACTAATCCCATTGCCGCAAAAAAACGTCGTGATCATGTATTATATCGAATGTATGAATTGCATTATATCGATCTAAAAGCGTTTCAAACTGCCGTCAAAGCACCTATCAATGCTCATTACCATGAATTACAAACAGAAATAAAAGCACCTTATGTAGGCGAATTGGTTCGACAACAATTAGAGCAAATGTATGGTGATAGCATTTATACGGATGGCTTTAAAGTATATACAACCGTCAATAGCAAATTGCAAAATGATGCCAATCGTGCATTACGTAATAAATTGATTGCTTATGATCAGCGTCATGGCTATCGCGGCCCTGAGCAAAACTTAGGTGCACCTGATCTGAACCATTTAGAGCAATGGGAAACGCTCTTAGAGCGCATTCCTGTTCTAAATGCACTTGAACCAGCCGCCGTGGTCGATATGACTGAACAATCCGTTGTAGCGTTACGTGCCAATGGATCTATGATTACTATTCCTTGGGAAGGATTATCTTGGGCACGCAGACAAATTAATGCGGATTATTTGGGGCGCATACCAAGCAAAGCTTCCGATATCTTAGCGTTAGGTGATGTCATTCGCGTCTTTCAAACCAATGACGGCTGGCGCCTTTCGCAAAATCCAAAAGCGGAAGCAGCTTTCGTGTCATTGAATCCCGAAAATGGCGGCATTCTCGCTCTCGTCGGTGGTTTTGATTTTCAAAAAAGTAAGTTTAATCGAGTTACCAATGCCACATTACAACCAGGCTCCAGTTTCAAACCCATTATCTATTCCGCTGCTCTTGATAAAGGGTTTACTCTCGCAACAATCATTAATGATGCGCCCATTGTGGTTGAAAATCCCAACGATAATAGTCTGTGGCGCCCACAAAATAATGAGAAAAAGTTTTATGGTCCAACCCGCTTACGCGATGCACTGATTCATTCACGTAATTTAGTTTCGATTCGTGTACTAGATTTGATAGGCATTCCTTATGCAGTCAGTTTTGCACAACGCTTTGGGTTTCTACCTTCACAATTACCCTCTTCGCTATCCTTGTCTTTAGGTACTGCACAAGTCACGCCATTGCAAATGGCCACTGCGTTTGCTGTTTTTGCAAATGGTGGTTTTAGAGTTGTGCCCTATGCAATTGATAATATCCGTAACTCACAAGGAAAAGTGATTTACCAAGCAAAACCTTTAACTGCTTGCATTAATTGTCCTGAAACTCTACAAGATAATTCTCATGCGCCTCGTGCAATCAGCGCACAAAATGCATTTCTAATAACATCCGTGTTACGCGATGTGATTCAACATGGGACAGCACAACAAGCTCGAACATTACAACGAAACGATTTAGCCGGTAAAACTGGCACAACACAAAATCAACACGATGCCTGGTTTGCGGGTTACAATAGCAATATTGTAGGTGTGGCTTGGTTAGGCTTTGATCAACCACAATCTCTGCATGAATATGGTACGCAAGCAGCTCTGCCCATGTGGATGGATTTCATGCAAACAGCTCTTAAAAACCAACCAGAACATCCCTTAGAATTACCTCCAGGCATAGTCAGTGTACGCATTGATCCGCTAACAGGTAAACGCGCTGCTGCGAATGATCCTGTTGGAACTTTTGAATATTTCATGACGCCTTATGTGCCAGATGAAGATAAGTCAACAATGCCAACGCAGGATGCGAATAATGTGAGTGATCAGTCTTCTGACAATCCTGAAGTATACTAGTCCCTTATATTCCAACTGCTCTTTTTAATAGGATTAACCATCTGTATCGTATGGTTTCACGTGGTCGAATTCATGTTATATTTTAATTATTGAGATCAATATTTATGGAGTATTTGAATGGACCACCCTGGCATTGCAAACTCCCAAATCGAAAATAAGCTCGTCATTGAATCATTTAATAATTTTTTTATTTTAATCATTGCTGATTTCTTTGCAACACTTTTGTTTACCTTGCTTATCTGGAATTCAGTTAGTAACCATAGCATTTTAGCAATATGGGTGCTTGTGATGATTATTTTCAATCATGTATTAAGAGGTATGTTTTTGTTTTATTACTTTCAACGAAGAAAACGAAATGGATTGCTTAATCTAAATTTTTGGAAAAAATATTTTATTATCAATAATATTCAATCTGGTATCTTGTGGGCTTTAGGAGGATTGCTTTTTTTATATATAGATGATCCTCTTCATCGTATGCTCATTTTTGTTTTTCTCACTGGTCTGCTTGGAGCGCCAGCATCTAAATTGATAACATACCAATCAGCTTATATTGGTTTTATGATACCTATTTTTTTGGTCTTGCTTTTCTTGTCAGTATCTATTTCCACTTCTTTATCGATGATTCTATTTCTCTCAGCAATACTTTTTATTTTGGTAATGATCTTTAGCACTGTAAATACTAATCAGCTTTTAGTAAAAACAATTTATTTAGAATTGTATAACTCAAATCTTATATTAGATTTAAAACGCAGCGAAGAATCCTTTCGCAATACAATTGAAAATGCACCCATCGGCATGGCTATTATTTCGCCGGAAG
>JANWKO010000048.1 GCA_025451335.1 Gammaproteobacteria bacterium | reverse complement strand
GGAAAAAAGATAACTGTTAATAAAGATTTAACGTTGACAGTTCCTGACAATCCCATCATTCCTTTTATAGAAGGTGATGGAACGGGTATAGATATAACACCTGTCATGCAGCGAGTTGTCGATTCAGCAATCCAAAAAGCTTATCGTGGAAAACGAAAAATTCATTGGATGGAAGTTTATGCCGGTGAAAAAGCGACAAAAATTTATGATAAAGATACTTGGTTACCTAAAGAAACCTTAGACGCTGTCAAAGACTATGTCGTATCGATTAAAGGTCCACTAACCACGCCAGTCGGCGGTGGCATCCGTTCTTTAAATGTGGCATTGCGTCAAGATTTGGATCTTTATGTTTGTTTGCGTCCTGTCCGTTACTTTAAAGGCACGCCTAGCCCTCTAAAAGAACCTTGGCATACCAATATGGTTATTTTTCGTGAAAATTCAGAAGACATTTATGCGGGTATTGAATGGGCAGCTGATAGTGCTGAAGCCAAAAAAGTGATCCATTTTTTACAGGATGAAATGAAGGTAAAAAAGATTCGATTCCCAGAGCATTGTGGTATTGGTGTGAAGCCGGTATCCAAACAGGGAACCCAACGATTGGTGAAAAGTGCAATTCAGTATGCCATTGATAATGATAGAGATTCTGTTACGTTAGTCCATAAAGGCAATATTATGAAATTTACGGAAGGGGCTTTTCGTGATTGGGGCTATGAAGTGGCCCGAACGGAATTTGGTGCACAATTGCTTGATAATGGCCCTTGGCAAGTGATGAAAAATCCCAAGAATGGCAAAGATATTATCATCAAAGATGTGATTGCGGATGCCTTTTTACAACAAATCTTACTTCGACCGGCAGAATACAGTGTTATAGCCACTTTAAATTTAAATGGAGATTACATTTCTGATGCCTTAGCAGCACAAGTAGGAGGGATTGGGATCGCGCCAGGCGCTAATATAGGCGATGGCGTGGCAATGTTTGAAGCGACCCACGGGACAGCTCCTAAGTATGCAGGTCAGGATAAAGTCAATCCAGGGTCAATCATACTTTCCGCAGAAATGATGTTACGTCATATGGGATGGAATGAGGCAGCTGATTTAATTATTACTGGAATGGAAGAAGCAATTGTTTCAAAAACAGTGACTTACGATTTTGCTCGTTTAATGAAAGATGCAAAACAGGTTGGTTCGTCCGAATTTGGCAAAGTGATTATAGAACATATGAATGTAGCCGAGTCTGTAAAGTAGGCTTGAATTCATTAATATAGAAGAAAAAAGGTATCGATGAACTCGGTTTTTAGAGAGAGAAGATACTTTTTTTTAAAGGCAACAATAGGTTGCATGAAGAAAATAAGTTATAATTGTATAATAACTAAACATTGAAAAGATAATTCAAAAGTAAATACGCATAATTTATAATGATTTAATATTTATATTATAATGCTATTTTCAGAATTATGCTGAAATTAAAGTTTTTTTTTGTTATGCACTGGAAAAGCGAAAGTTATAGACTATAAGTAAGGGTAGAGGAGTATGAGTTTTGAATTAGCAACAAAGAAAGATTCGGAGTTGGTTGTACGCGAGGCGCAACCAGAATTAAAAATAAAAGAGCCCGCGCTTTACCAAGTCGTTATGCATAACGACGATTTTACGCCAATGGAATTTGTGGTTGCAGTATTAGAAGCGTTTTTCAATATGGATAGAGTGAAAGCAACACGCGTCATGTATGAGGTTCATACAACTGGTAAGGCAATATGTGGTGTTTTTAGTAAGGATGTAGCGGATACAAAAGTAGATCAAGTGATGGAATACGCGAGGAGAAATGAGCACCCTCTATTATGTAATGTAGAGGTTGTATAAACGGCTAAGGTGGGAGGTGTGCCATGCTAGATAAAGAGCTTGAGTACACGTTGAATTTAGCTTTTAAAGAGGCCCGTGCAAAACGACATGAGTTTGTCACGGTTGAACATTTATTAATTGCTTTACTTGAAAATTCTGCCGCAGTAGAAGTATTGCGAGCTTGTGGTGCAAACGTCAATCGCTTGCGCAACAATCTCATCGAGTTTGTCGATCGGACCACTCCAATTATTCCTCCGCATATTCATGATAGGGATACGCAACCCACTCTGGGATTCCAACGTGTATTGCAGCGAGCTGTATTTCATGTGCAATCCTCAGGAAAAACGGAAGTCACGGGTGCAAATGTTTTAGCAGCTATTTTCAGTGAGCAAGAAAGTCAAAGTGTGTATCTGATACGTCAAGAAAACGTCTCTCGTTTGGATGTCATTAATTTCATTTCGCATGGATCGACTAAACCTAAATCATATAGAGAAGGTGACCAATTTGGAGGTCATTATATGGATGAAGGGGAAGGTGAACAAGGCGAAGGGGGGGGTAATGTTAGTCCGTTAGAACAATTTACCACCAATCTTATTGCTCGTGCCAAATTAGGATTAATTGATCCACTTGTTGGCCGAGAAGATGAAATTGAACGTACAATTCAAATCTTATGCCGACGACGTAAGAATAATCCTTTATTAGTGGGCGAAGCAGGGGTTGGTAAAACCGCTATAGCAGAAGGGTTAGCACGTTTTATTGTTGAGAAAAAAGTCCCAAGTATTCTCGAAGACGCAGTCATTTATGAATTAGATTTAGGTAGTTTATTGGCAGGAACAAAATATCGTGGTGATTTTGAAAAACGTTTAAAAAGTGTATTGCATCAATTGAAAGAACAAAAAGGTGCAATATTATTTATTGATGAAATCCATACCATCATTGGGGCTGGTGCAGCATCAGGTGGTTTAATGGATGTTTCGAATTTAATTAAACCTTTATTAGCTTCAGGTGAGCTGACTTGTATTGGTTCGACAACATATAAAGAATATCGCGGTATTTTTGAAAAAGATCATGCTCTTGCTAGACGTTTCCAAAAGATTGATATTAAAGAACCAACAGTTGATCAAACCATAGAAATTTTGAAAGGATTGCGCAGTCGCTTTGAGTCTCATCATGGATTGAAATATTCAGATGATTCTCTTGAGGCAGCTGCTAAATTATCTGCACGATATATTTCTGATCGACGATTGCCTGATAAAGCTATTGATTTGATAGATGAAGTGGGTGCATTTCAATATCTTGTTCCTGAGGCAAATCGTAAAAAAATCATAGAAACCAACGATATTGAAAAAGTGGTTGCTAAAATTGCCCGTGTGCCAGAGCGTAATGTTTCTACTTCAGATCGTGAAGTGTTAAAAAACTTGGTGCGTGATTTGCGCATGATGATCTTTGGGCAAGAAGATGCGATTAATACGTTAGGTGCTGCTGTAAGATTGTCTCGCTCGGGTTTACGCGATCCAAATAAACCCATTGGTTCTTTCTTATTTAGCGGTCCGACTGGTGTGGGTAAAACAGAAGTCTGTAAGCAATTAGCTAAAATACTGGGGATTGAATTAATACGGTTTGATATGTCGGAATATATGGAACGCCATACAGTATCCCGTTTAATTGGTGCTCCTCCAGGATATGTGGGATATGATGAAGGCGGTTTGTTAACGGAAGCAATAAATAAACATCCACATTCGGTTGTGCTTTTGGATGAAATTGAAAAAGCGCATCCTGATGTGTTCAACCTGTTATTACAAATCATGGATCATGGCACATTAACTGATACAAATGGTAGAAAAACAGATTTTCGCCACACCATTTTGATCATGACCTCAAATGCTGGGGCGGATATCATGGAAAAATCTTCGATAGGTTTTATGCAAATCGATAATTCAACTGATTCTTTACAAGCTGTAAATCGAATTTTTTCGCCAGAATTTCGAAATCGCTTAGATACTATTATCCAATTTAAGTCATTAGATGATAAAACTATTCTTCATGTTGTAAATAAATTCTTAATGGAATTAGAAGTGCAATTGGAAGCTAAACATGTGGTTATGGAAATTGATGATGAGGCACGTGCTTGGTTGGCGAAGAATGGTTACGATAAGAAAATGGGTGCAAGACCTATGGCGCGTTTAATTCAAGAACAAATTAAACGACCGTTGGCAGAAGAATTATTATTTGGAAAATTAAATAATGGTGGTCATGTCGTTGTCTCTGTCGATGAAGATAAACTCAAATTTGCTATTGAGGAGCTTGAAGGGAATAATGTGCATTGAACAAAAGGACACTTAGCCGTTGTATTCCCCGCGAAAGCGGGGTTTTCTTTTCAAAATAACTCGATATGCATTTTGCGAGCAGCTTTTTTTAAATCTAAATCAAGGGTAGCAATGGGAATGGCATGATGTAATGCAAGTTCTAAATACGCAGCATCATAAATAGTTAATCCGGTTTCTTCCGCAAGTTCCATAATGCTACTCATTCCTTTATAACCCAATGTATGGTCAATTTGAATAGGTAGCAAATTTAATGAATCTTTGAATTCGATGGATTTCATTTTGATGATTCGTTTTTTACGTTGCGCTTGTAAAAGAACATTGGCAACTTCTAAGGTCCAAAGAGAAGGAACAACGGCTGCTTTTGAGCCTTGTAGGCAATCCAAAATATTTTCAGAATAATCTGTCACTTCATCTTCAAAACACCAAGCCATAGTGACAGAACAGTCTAAAACAAAATCTGCCTTTATCATCGACGACCTTCCTCACGTAATGATTTAATTGTTAGCTCTTTTCCAAGGGTTACACCTTTTCTTAACTTACGTATGGCCTGTACAGCTCCAGACACGACATCTTCCTTTGACTTGGGTTTTTCAATCGGAACTAACATAGCCACTTCATTACCATGTTTGGTAATAATAATTTTTTCCCCTTTTTCCACGTCCAGCAGTAATTGAGAAAAATGGGTTTTCGCATCGAATGCACCGATTGAACGCATAAGGACTAATCTCCTAATTAAACTAGTTTAATTTAAGTATAGACTAGTTTAATAGGAAGGTCAAATTAAGACCATTCTAATTCAGTGAAAACGTGGCTTCCAGACGAGAGTGCAAACAAAGGAATTAGGTATAAAGCTTATTGATAAAAGCGTTCTAAGAAAATGCTATCAAACAATGGTTAATTCCATAGAATTCATAGGTTTTATGGTAGGCACAGTCTGTCAAATTTTGACCAGACTTTCTATTCGGTCTCTTGCTTATTATCAGAAGCAGCTGGACCTGATTTAGAACCATCACGACTGCGGAAGCTAATCCGGCCTTTGGTTAAATCATAAGGTGTGAGCTGTACCGTAACTTTGTCACCTTTTAATATGCGAATATAATTCTTACGCATTTTTCCTGAAATGTGCGCGATAACAACATGTCCATTTTCAAGTTGGACCCTAAACATAGTGTTTGGCAAGGTATCGATAACCGTACCTTCCATTTCAATTTGATCTTCTTTTGCCATACTGCTTCAAAACCCTATAAATCTAAGAAACTTATTGAGCCATGAATGATGCCTGAAAATGAGAAAAGAAGCAAATGGTCGTTTGCTGATCTAAACATATAGCATTTAATGTCATATCAAAAACAAGCATAACGTAAAAATTATGAACAATTAAAGAGTGCTTTTATATCGTATCTAATGCATTGGCGTCGGCCAAGAATCGCAAAGGACTAGTAAAATGTTTTGCAGCAACTGGCAAACAAGATATGTCTATATTAAAAATCGAAATTAATCAATAAGTTATCAATATGAGCATTTAATAATTCGTTAAGCATGATTTGTATATAATATGTACTAAACGAGGAATTTTTAAATGTCTGCTCAAGTATCTCCTGAACAAATTAGCTTTGAGAATTTTAAACCAATTTTAAAATTGTTTGGTATTGATGATATTGCTAAATTTAACCAATTGAGCAAGGAACAAAAGCTACGATTAAAACAAATTCTTCAAGATTTGCAAGATATTATGGAAGCATTCAAAGAAGAGAAATTGTCTCGTTATGCAATTATTAACTGGATGGAAGTCTTATTAGAGCTCGAAAATGAAGAAAATTTTCGAGAGCTTTTATTTTCGTTAGGCCTACGTTTTGCAAATGGTGCTGCGAACAGCATGGATAAAACCATGACTTGGGTATATTTAGGATTAAATCTAGCAGGTTTAATAATCAGCGCCATTGCCCTACAAAATCCGAATCTCGCAGGATCAATTGCCAACCATCAAGCTTATTCAGGTGCCGGTCACGGATGGAACTATTTAGATTCGTTGGGTGGAGTTGTGCTTGGAATTCGCCAAATCAAACAAGGAGAGTGGGGATTGGGTTTTGCAAATTTATTTGGCAGTGCTCAATTAACTGCTTTTACTATCCCGGCTACAATTGCTCAATATGCCCCACATTTAGTCAAATTAACTCCCGTAGCCATTGGTGCATTTATGAGTTTTTCTTTTGCGGCTTGTATGGCAATTAGTGGCGGAATTGAATATTGGGAAGCACATAAATGTGAACAACGTATCACAAAATTAACAACAAAATTGTCTGAAGTAGAAGATGAATTAAATAGCGATGCAGGGGTTATTGCTGAAAGAAAAAGTGTATTAGAACAAAAAAAATTAGCTTTACAAAAAGCCATTCTGATTGAAAAAGCCAATTATGAAAATCATATACGTAGCGCAAAAGCTTGGGCAGGCTGTGCCGGTGCTATGATGTTAATTGCAGCCATTTCTATCATTGCGTTAAGCGGTCTGACTTTTGGTGCTCTTCCTGCTGCAACAGTCATTATATCTGCCACTGCGGTGGTTTCTGGTTTGATCCGTGCATGGTGGGTAAAGAGAAAAGATCATGTTAAAAATGTAAAGGATTCTATAAAATCATTGGATGGAGAAAAAAATCGTTTAGAAAAACTTAATACTTGTTTAGAACAAATTAAAAATAAATGGCAATGGGAGGTTAATAAAGAAGTTGAAATTTCTGGTAAGAAAATTTCGTTTCGTTCTTATCTTGAAGATTTACTCGTTAAAGATCCGCAAAAATTTGAATTTATTTTAACAAATATCAACAATGGAATTGCAAGAAGGGATGAGGGGATAGTAGTAGATGCATTAAAGAGAACTTTCAAACCTGTGTACAGTGGCGTAGTTTCTCCTGCGTGTCATATTAATCATCTATGTCGATCGAAAGCTATCCTTTTTAAAGCGCATAATCACAGCTTAGGTTATAACATTTATCAAGCCTTGAAAACTACAGTTAAAACACCTCCGATTACTAATGGATATGGATATCGGTGATTGGTATTAGATAATCGTCTTGATTTGCAGTGATTTTGTTTCTTGTTGAACGAATGATTGTGTTGCTGGAGCTTGATTAAATAGTGTGGGCTTCACTTTTTCTTTTAAAACACTACTCATCGGAATCATTACTACTTTATCTTGTCCATAAAATGTTGCTGCAATTAAACCGGAAGCAGGTGAAACAGCAAGGCTTGTACATTCGTCTGTCTTATCTAAATTCAAATTGATTTGTTTTAATATGAAAGTTGTTTGATCCAACAAATAAAAATTAGGATAGCTATAAATTAACGATTGTTTATCTGGCAAATTGGCAAATACTAAGTCGAGTAAAGTCGAGTGAAATATTTCCCATGTTTTTTTCGTTTCGGTATTTAAAATCATATATTTGTTATATAACTTATACCCAATGATATTTTGAGAAAAAACTACGGGATCGATTGCATAATCAATATTTAAAGAGATTCTCTTATAGGGTTCGGTTTCGATGGATTTTTTATAAAATATCGCTTGAGCTTTTTGCATTATTTCTGAGCCGAACAAAGCTATGTCGCTATTTGGTAATACAATCCAATACAAAAAAGCAGGCAGGAGATAGGCTTTGATTGGCGATAAGGTTTTAATGTCTAAGTCAGTTAAGTAATCTTTATTATTATATTTATATTGAGCAATAAAGTTCTTTTCATCACCCGTTTTAATTTTATTGATGATGAGTTTGGAAGTAAGAACACATTTATAAATATTATCTTTTAATTCAAAAACAAGTGCTTTTGAATTCGGTTGATGGACAAGTATGCGGTTATCAGAAAGTAATATGACACGTAAATTTCCCGTGTCATTTTTTTGAAAAGGTTCGAATTCAGCAACTAATTTATGAGTTAAAGGATTAAAAATTTTTATGTGGAATAGAAATGTCTTAGGATTGTGATAGATATAGGCAAAGTTCCCGTTATGAAACTGCGATACTGACTGTAGACGAAGGTCTGTACTGGCAAACATGACATTCCTTATGAAAAATTTAAAATTTATCCTATCACTTTAAACTTTCCAGATATTTATCTGCATCCAGGGCAGCCATACAACCTGACCCTGCCGATGTAATTGCTTGTCGATAAATGGAGTCGGCGACATCGCCAGCTGCAAACACACCAGGAATACTCGTTGCAGTAGCATTGCCAGAAGAACCAGTGCGAACTTTAATATAGCCTGTTTCATCCATCTCTAACTGACCAGCAAAAATAGCGGTATTGGGTTTATGTCCAATTGCGATAAAAACGCCATGTACATCGATTAGTTTATTTTCTCCCGTTATTTTGTTTTTTATTTGTAAGCCTGTCACACCTGAATTGTCACCAATGATATCTTCAGTGACGTGGTTCCATTCAATTTTAACTTTTCCTTCGTGTTCAGCTTTCTTAATTAATTTTTCAGAAAGAATTTTTTCTGCGCGGAATTTATCACGCCGGTGAACAACAGTAACATGAGATGCAATATTAGAGAGATATAAAGCTTCCTCCACTGCAGTGTTACCCCCGCCAATTACAGCAACGGGTTTGTTTCGATAAAAGAATCCATCACATGTTGCGCAAGCGGAAACCCCTCGGTTCTTATAATGTTGTTCTGAGGGTAAGCCTAAATACTGAGCACTAGCCCCAGTTGCAATAATTAATGCATCGCAGGAATATGATTTGTCGCCATTCAGAAGGAATGGACGTTGTTGTAAATCAACGGATGAAATATGGTCATATATGATTTCAGTATTAAAACGTTCCGCATGATGTTTCATGCGTTCCATTAATACAGGACCCAATAACCCCTCTACATCGCCTGGCCAGTTATCCACATCGGTAGTAGTGGTTAATTGACCACCAGGTTCCAATCCGGTGATGAGAACTGGTTTTAAATTAGCCCGTGCCGCATAAATTGCGGCTGTATAACCGGCGGGCCCTGAGCCTAGGATGATCAAACGATGATGTTGAATAATCGACATAAGTAAACCTATATATTTCTCGTTATGATTGAGGATGGTATAGTACGAGATAGGATTCATCACGTAAAGATACAGTGATGACGGAAGTTAAATGCGGGCTCGCTCGCAAAGCCGTATAATTACTAAAATAATGGAGTTTTCCTTGAAACAAGCAACACAATCCAAGCCTAATCGTCGGCCACTCGCAATTCAAATGAGTCACCGCTTGCGTGAAGGCCTATTTATTATCTCAATCACCATAGCATTATTTTCATTTGTATCGTTTGCTACTTTTCACCAGGCAGATCCTGGTTGGTCTAGTACTGGAATGAACACGTCTGTTGCTAATTGGGGCGGCCGTGCAGGTGCTTTTTTAGCGGATGTTTTTCTTTCTCTTTTTGGCTGTATGGCATTTTTTTTCCCGCCTCTTATTGTATTTGGTGGATGGATAGGGGTACGTGCAAAAACTAAAGAAGAATCATTTGACTTAAGTGATACTCTTTTTAAATGTTTAGGATTTGCTTTAATCATTGTGAGTGGCTGTGGATTAGCCGCAATGTATTTCAAGTTTTTCATTATTCAACTGCCTGCTCATTTCGGTGGCATTATTGGCGATATCTTACGACTCGGATTAACAAATGTTTTTAATACCATTGGTAGTGGCTTATTTTTAGTGGCAGCTTTGTTATGCGGGATCACTTTGTATACAGGATTATCTTGGCTAGGAGTAGTTGATGCACTGGGTGCTCTAGCTACGCGTGTGTATGCGGTGTTGCGTTTACGTCGAGATCAATCCAAAAATGAAAAGAAAATAGAGGCAATCTTAAATAAAGCTGAAATGACTCCGAAAAAAATGCCAGTACCTCCGGCTAAAATTGATTCGACAGCAAGAATAGAGCCTAAAATTTCTTCGTCCCCAACGACTAAAGCAGAATCAAAAGTAGCTATATCAATACCTAATTCACGTGTCGAGCCAAAAGTCGTCGTACAAGAATCACAAGCTAAAGCGAAAGTCTCCTCTAAAAAAGTCGAATCCTCTGTTGTTATTAAGCCTGGCATGTTGCCTCCTTTGACTTTGTTGGATCCGCCACCACCTCCAGAGGGTAAAGCATTTTCAAATACCACTTTTGAAGAATTATCCCAATTAGTGGAACAACGTTTATTGGATTTCGGTGTCGAAGTTAAAGTAGTAGCTGTGCATCCTGGTCCTATTATCACGCGTTTTGAATTAGAACTTGCTCCTGGAATAAAGGTTAGTAAAATTAGTGGCTTAGCTAAGGATATTGCGCGATCTTTATCCGCCATTAGTGTGCGTGTTGTGGAAGTTATTCCAGGTAAAGCAGTCATAGGGTTGGAATTACCCAATGAACATCGTGAATTAGTCGTATTGCGAGATATTTTTGAGTCCCAACGTTATGCCCAATCCAAATCTCCAGTGAGCCTTGCTTTAGGTAAAGATATTGCTGGTTATCCGGTCGTAGTGGATTTGGCAAAAATGCCGCATTTGTTGGTTGCAGGTACGACGGGATCAGGCAAGTCTGTTAGCATTAATGCCATGTTGCTAAGTATGTTATTCAAAGCGACACCGGAGCAATTGCGCTTAATTTTAATTGATCCTAAAATGTTAGAATTGTCAGTTTATGAAGGTATTCCTCATTTATTAACTCCTGTTATCACGGATATGAAAGATGCTGCCAATGCTTTGCGTTGGAGTGTGGTAGAAATGGAGCGACGCTATAAATTAATGGCCTCCTTGGGGGTGCGAAATTTATCCGGTTATAACATTAAAATCCAAGAAGCTGCTAAACAAGGCAATCCTATCCCAGCACCCGATTGGTTAGTAGGGCAAGGAACTCAGCCGCAATTCTTGGAACCTTTGCCGATGATTGTTGTCGTTGCCGATGAATTAGCAGATATGATGATGGTGGTGGGCAAAAAAGTAGAAGATCTTGTTACGCGTATTGCCCAAAAAGCTCGTGCAGCTGGAATTCATTTAATTTTAGCTACGCAACGTCCTTCGGTAGATGTTATTACAGGTTTAATCAAAGCCAATATTCCTACTCGAGTTGCTTTTCAAGTATCATCGCGAATTGATTCGCGTACTATTCTTGACCAACAAGGAGCAGAGCAATTACTTGGTAATGGTGATATGTTATATTTACCTCCAGGCACTGGTTTACCTGTTCGTGTTCATGGTGCATTCGTAAAGGATGAAGAAGTTCATCGTGTTGTAGCAGCTTGGCAAACTTGTGGTAAGCCTGATTATTTAGAGGGAATAACAGAAGATGCCGCCGAAAGTGGAGGATCAGAAAGTAATAGTGGCGAAAAAGATCCTTTATATGATGAAGCTTTAAAAATTGTGACAGAATCGCGTCGAGCTTCGATATCTTTGGTTCAGCGACGTTTAAAAATCGGCTACAATCGTGCTGCACGGATTATGGAAGATATGGAAGCTGTCGGTGTTGTTAGCGTTATGGATGGGAATGGTACACGGGAAGTTTTGGCTCCGCCACCTGTTGAAATCTAGGTCGAAGGTTTCTAATTATTCCTTTCAGTTATTATTGTATGTTTAGGGAGTATGAGATGAAATTGAAACAAATATTAGTTTTTATGATAGTCATGGTTGTCACGAGTATTTTTCCATGTGTCTATGCGGATTCGGATAATGAAATGCTTTCCAAATTACTGAAAAATATGCGTAGCATGAAAGCCGATTTTGTTCAAACCATTGTGGATAAAAATAATAAAGCGATACAAAAATCCACTGGTCATATGTCACTTCAACGTCCTAATCAATTTCGTTGGGAAATCGAAATGCCTAATCGACAACTTATTGTCACTAATGGCAAACGATTATGGGTTTATGATCCTGACTTAGAGCAAGTTACCATTCGTTCACTTGTGAAAGCAGCAGGAGAAACTCCGGCGATGTTGTTAAGCGATGCAAATTTGTCTTTAGGTAAAGAATTTAACGTGACCATGGTTCCTTTACATTCGGAAACAGTTCAATGGTTTACTCTCGTTCCAACTGATAAAAGTGCAGTTATATCCTCATTAAAATTGGGATTCACAAATAAAGTGATACGTCGAATGCAATTACATGATCATTTAGGTCATACAACATTAATTGAATTCAGTCATGTGGTATTAAACTCGCCATTATCAACTTCCGCATTTAATTTTAAACCGCCCAGCAATGTTGATGTAATAGATGAAACAAAACATTGAATTTCAGCCATTAGCTTCGCGTTTACGTCCAACCACCATCGATGAATTTGTTGGCCAAACGCATTTACTTGGATTAGGTAAACCTCTACGGAAAGCGATAGAACAAGGTGTTCTGCACTCCATGATATTGTGGGGGCCGCCTGGTAGTGGTAAAACAACGTTGGCGCGTTTACTGGCTGAAAAAACACAGGCACGATTTGAAAAAATATCAGCAATTTTTTCTGGTGTAAAAGATATACGTGCTGTAGTAGAAGATGCAAAAAAAGCCCGTCTCGAAACTAATCAAGCAACGATTTTATTTGTTGATGAAGTGCATCGTTTCAATAAATCACAACAAGATGCTTTTTTACCTTTTGTAGAAGATGGTACATTAATTTTGATTGGTGCAACAACAGAAAACCCCTCGTTTGAATTGAATAATGCCTTATTGTCGCGTGCTCGTGTTTATGTTTTAAAATCTTTGTCTGAAGAAGAATTATTACAAGTAATTGCAAGAGCGTTGCAAGATAAAGAACGCGGTTTAGGTGAATTATCAATGGAGTTTCCTATTGAGTTGCAAAAAATTTTAGTGCAAGCAGCTGATGGTGATGCTCGACAAGTGTTAAATTTGTTAGAAATTTGCGCTGATTTTGCTGAAAAAAAGGCACAAAAGCGCGTTATTACAAAAGAATTACTTGCGGAAGTTATTCAAGAGAGTGTGCGTCGATTTGATAAAGGCGGTGAAGCATTTTATGATCAAATTTCTGCTTTACATAAATCTGTACGTGGTTCATCACCGGATGCAGCACTCTATTGGTTAGCGCGCATGTTAGATGGTGGGTGTGATCCTTTGTATATTGCTCGAAGGGCCGTACGAATGGCCAGTGAAGATATTG
>JANWKO010000047.1 GCA_025451335.1 Gammaproteobacteria bacterium | reverse complement strand
TGCGCCGCGTCGTTGGATCGGCATTGCCAAACCAATTAATTAATTCTCGATAGACCATAATTGCAATTCTTTCTGCAACTAAGTCCTCTTCCACTAATTTTAATATATCTGTACCCTTTCCATATTCAGTATCTGTTCTTTCCATAACGGTTCCTGGATTGAAATCAGGATTGCCGCCTAATTGATTAATTCTTTCTGCAATCATCATCATATGACGTTGCTCGTCATCGGCATGTTCTGCAAATTCAGCTGCAATTTGTGGTTTATCTATACCTTTGGCAATGATTTGATGATGCCTATATCGCATAATGCACATAATTTCTGTTGCAAGTGCTTTGTTTAAAAGTGTATAGGCATGATTGAGATCTAAGGGGTAATCTTTTGTCACTGCACCATCTTTAATGGATTGTTTTGCTGCTTTTTTTATTTGTTCGATATTATAGAATTCTTTCTGAGTTTCCATGATTATTCCTCTTAATTTTGAGTTTAACCTGGACCTTTCCATATTTAATTTTATCAAATTTTTGGAGAGAATTTTTAATAAGATTACGATCATGGTAATATTGTACGAAAATAGCACCGCATAATAATATTGATCAATTTATATTCATAAAAATAAATAAAAATGTTCTCTATTTTCATCGTGATCCGAAAGCGAGTAGTTGATGATTATTATCAAGTAGTTCAAAAGCAGTAGAATTTGACAGTATAGTAACTGTATTACCAAGACAGATCGGTCGGCAAAATTTGATATTTAATTTATCTAAAGGCTCTTTTTGCTCCACTATGAAATATTTAAATAAAAAATTGACTATAGCACTACCCTGAACAAATGCGCATGGGTATCCAAAAGCTGTAGCTAATAATGGTGTTGTATGAATTGGATTTCGATCACCAGAAATTTTCCCATATTGACTTCCGAAATTTTTTGGCAAAAAAATGGAACCCCTGGTTACATTACTATCCATAAGTTGGGATTCACGTTTTGAAAGATAACGAAATGAAGATGTATCTTGTGTATTATAAGTGGCACTATTTTTTAATTTTTGGATATTATCATTGTTTAATCCTTTCAAAAATATCGCGTCAATACTTTGGCTTATTATTGTTTTATCTAATTTAGTAATTTTAGATTCAACAAAAATGACCGCTCGATTGTGATCAAGAAGGGAAATGTCTTTTAAACTCACTGTTAGATTGATAGTTTCGCCAATTTGTATATATTCAGTTTTAGGTGAAAAAACAACATCATGACCTAAATGCAATATATTTCGATAATTAAATTGCAAAATACTCATGGTTTTCAAAAAAAATTTTTCAAATTCTATCCAATAATAAGTATAAGGGATACTGTGATTATGTGAAGTTGATTGAAACAAATGATTCCATTCTTTTGATATAGATTCTGAAAGATAAAATGTCGTATTGAATAAACAAGAATTTTTTGGTGGTAAAATTAAATTTTGTTTCCTAAAAATTCCACAAACAGCATGGTAGTAAAAATAAAATAAGTATCCTAGTGAATCAGTCATATCATCCCTTGAAGTTATCAAATTAACCTTGCAGGTTTAAGACCGCCACCATAATGGGAAGAATTTGGTATCGTAAATTTTGCATAGAATTCGATCTTCATGCAAAATGCTTTTACGCTGATGGCGGCCTTTATTGACTGCTTTAATAGCATTTTGTTCATGAGATTATTAAATAAATTATAGAATCTGACAAGACATGCTTAACATTAACTGGATAGTTTCCCAATTTTGTGATAAATAATTTTGATGTCCTGATTTGATAATTAAAACTTATCAATATAGGAAAGTATAATGGAATTTAAAATAAGGATGTTACAATGAATATTTATTTAGTTACTTTTTGTGCTATGGATAGTGAAGCAGAAGCGAATCCATTTTGGCATACTTTTCTTTTATTATCCCGCTTCGATCAAAAGACACAAAAATTGGAAGTTGTGGATACCTGGGGATTCTATGGATTGCCAACCACAGCAAAAGATTCCTGGACACGTAGATTGAAAATAAAAATTGGTTTAGATGTTGATTTTACTGATAACCATGGAATGTTGCGACACGAGGAAACACGTTTTTTAGATTTAGGCTGTGGATTACATGGCGCTACTTTTGAAGTGTCTGAAGCAAAATTTTTAGAACTTCAAGCAAAATGTCAAAAAATGGCTTCTGAGCAAGATGAAGCTATTAAAGATTTTGTACAACCACTTAAACTTTTGCCAAAATTAGGGTCGCAAAAAACGCGCATTTATCCATATGAACATTTATCAAATTACATATATGGCATAGAAAAAATTAAAGCTCAACAAGAAGAACGTCCTTCGCGTTTAAAACCTTTTGAACTTAAAATTTCAATGACTTTATGGGGTCCTTCTGTCAACCATTCAAATGGCTGTAAATCACAAGCTATAAAATTATTAGTTGGCATTCTATCGAAAAAACAAATAGATAGACTCACTGAAAATGGAAAACATGTTTGCGTGCCACGTTGGAGTGGTAAGATGGAAAAGATTTTTTTACATAGTAGCGGTCCCTTACGTGAACATAAAAAAAAGTCTGGTGAAATTGTCCATTTTCGTGATGGTCATGATAAAGATGTTAAATTGCATTGGACTATGCCGCCACAAGAAATTGAGACAATATCAGGTGCTACCCGTGATTTGTTTAAATTAGATGATGATCACAGTTATGCAGTGAAGAAAATTGTTCGTCAACTGCAAAAATTAGAATGGTTATTTCGAAACGCTATATTGCCGAGCGAATTTTTCCCGCTTCGAGATAAGTTAATTAATACTTTTAAAGAACATTATGAAGGTTTTGCAATTTTAGAGCCAAAAAAACCTAAATCTAATATCAGTAGTTTAAAAGGGTTCTTCATGTCACTCATTGATTATCCTCGTGATGAAGATGAAGGCATTTTGATGGATAAGATAGATCAAGCTAAACAATTCATTAATGACTTGTATATGGCTGTAATTGATGATTGGGAATTAGAAAAAGATGATGATTCTTTGGAAGCCTTGGCTGCTTATTTACCAATTAATAAGAAAAAAGAGCTCTGCTCTATCGTCGGGCGCGCTTTTGATGAGCCCTGGGAAAAGCGGGAAGAAAGATCATTGGCAGTGTAATATTTAATCATGCTGAGTCCTCATGTATATATCGCAGGCATAATCTTATTTCATGATTTGATATAATTAAATTAATGATAAGGCTTCTTATCGATATTGAGCTTGTCTGTAATTTGTAAATTAAGATTTTTTGCCTGCGAGGTTGCACTTATGCAAGAGAGCAATAAGTCATCCATCATTGGACATTTAGCAAAAAGCATTTCTAGCGCTTGCGATAATAAAATTGTTTTTTCAGATCCCGTTGAAAAAGATGGAATTGTTGTTATTCCTGTTGCAAAAATGTCATTTGGTTTTGGTGGCGGAAAAGGTACAGAGGAAGATAAAAAAGGTTATGGCGGTGGCGCAGGCGTAATAGCGAAACCAATTGGATATATAGAAATTAAAGATGGTGAAACTCGATTTGTAAAAATACCTAATCCACTCTCTTCTCCTTCGTTTATTTTAATGAGCAGTATTGCAGGTTATTTTCTTTTAAAAGGGATTTCTAAAATATTTCGACGTTAAGCTATGGGACAGATCGAATGCTGTCCATTGTTATTATTAAAAAAGTCATCTAATTCCGAATTATGTTGAAAAACGGCGTTATTGGTTTTTCCTATTGCATGCCAAAAAAGCCAATTATTTTAATTTCTTCAATTACTCCACAGCATTTTTAATAAAAAGCCAGTATTGTCGAAAAATGATATAATGTTATAGGAAATTCAGAACATAATGATCGTTTTTATTTAAGCAAAAGCAATTTAGCTTTGTTTAAGAAAGGATCATATATTATGCTTGATATTAAAGGATATACAATTCTGGGAAAGATTTTCCAGGGAAAACGATATTCGATTTATCGAGGTAAATGCAAATTAAATCAAAAAAAGGTTATTTTAAAGGTATGTCGCTCTGAACAGCCAAATTTAACCGATCTGGCAAAATTGCATCATGAATATCAAATATTGAAACAACTCGATTTAAATGGTGTCATCCGAGTATATGATTTAATTAAAACTCAAAATCAAATAATTCTAGTTTTAGAAGACATGGAAGGTGAATCACTTCGTTCTTTTTTAAATAAAAAACCCTTAAAATTAGAATTATTTTTCAAAATTGCTTTACAAGTCGTTGATGCAATTGATGAGCTACATATCCAACATATAATTCACAAAGATATTAATCCAGGAAATATTATTATCAATAAGAATACATTAAAAGTGAAACTAACGGATTTTAGCATTTCATCACAATTAATTCAGGAAAATCAAGAAAATCTATCACTGAATAACATCGAAGGAACTTTAGCCTATATTTCTCCTGAACAAACAGGACGTACCAATCATGCAATTGATTATCGCACAGATTTTTATTCTTTAGGTGTAACATTTTATGAAATGTTAACAGGTCAATTACCTTTTCAAACAGAAGATACATTAGAATTAGTTCATTATCATCTCGCAAAAATGCCAACATCAATTTGCACTATTAATCCAGATGTACCAAGCATGATTAATTTAATAATTGAAAAATTAATGGCAAAGGTACCTGAAGAACGTTATTCCAGTTCGCAAGGTTTAAAATCTGATTTAATACAATGTCAATTACAATGGGAAAATGATCAGGTAGTTAAAAGCTTCACATTAGGCCAAAATGACATAAAAGATCAATTGATTCTATCTCAAAAATGATATGGTAGAGAAGAAGAAATTGGAAAGTTATTATCATCATTTGAATCAATTAATCAAGGAGGAAAAGAATTTGTTTTAATATCGGGATATTCTGGAATAGGTAAAACATCTCTTGTCAAAGAGATTTACAAGACAATTAACAGCCAGAAATGCTATTTTATAAAAGGAAAATTTGATCAATTAAAACGTACAACACCATATAATGCAATAATTGAAGCGTTTCAAGAGTTTATACATTCCTTGTTAACCGAATCGGAAGAAAAACTCAACATATTAAAAGAATCTTTAACTAAGGCATTAGGAAATAATGGAGAAGTGATAACAAATATCATACCAAATTTAGTTTCCATTATTGGATCCCAACCTCCTTTAGCAGAATTGCCACCCACAGAAAATTTAAATCGGTTCTTATTTACATTCCAGAAATTTATTCACACGTTTGCACATGTCGAACATCCATTAATATTGTTTTTAGATGATTTGCAATGGAGTGACAGTGCATCCCTAGCATTAATCAAATTGCTCTTAATGGATAATGAATTAAATCATTTTATAATGATTGGTGCATATCGAGATAATGAAGTTTCCTCAAATCACCCACTAACAATATTGCAATTACAACTTAAACAAGCAAATATACCATTTAAACATTTAACATTGTCCCCTCTTGACAATCTTGATATTGAACATTTATTAAAAGATAGTTTTGCAATGCAAGAAGAACAAATTTCACCCTTGGCTGATTTGATACATAATAAAACACAGGGAAATCCTTTTTTTATAAATGAATTTTTAAAAAAATTGTATCAAGAAAAATTATTGATTTATTCTTATAAAGATAATTTATGGTTTTGGTCTATCAATCAAATTAGAAATGCAGATATAACAGATAATGTGATAGATTTATTAATTTCAAGAATTTATTCTTTACCAGAAACAACACAGAAATTGTTAAAAATGGCCTCTTGTATTGGGCATTCATTTGATCTTTCAACACTTTCAATAATATGTGAGCAATCTCTAAATGACACAGCTAAAGAAATACTTGACGCAATACAAGCTAATTTCATTGTTGTTGAAAATGATAAATATCGTTTAGTAGAAGGAATTTCTAATTCAGCTGTTGAAGTAAATGATGAAATAAAAAAAATGAAATATCGATTCGTTCATGATAAGGTTCAACAAGCCGCATATCAGTTAATTCCAGAATCTATAAAACAAGAACTACATTTAAAAATTGGCAGGCTATTATTAAAAGATAATCAATTAGGTGAAAAAGACGAAAATTTATTTGATATTTTAAATCATTTTAATAATTGTTTAAATCAAATAACTGATCATGAAGAAAAATTAAAACTTGCAAAATATAATTTATGGGCAGGAAAAAAAGCCAAAACGGCAACAGCTTTCCAGGCAGCAAGGGAGTATTTTGAAGCAGGGGTGTTTTTATTAGATATTTCAAAATCAGAAGTTGATAATGATCTTTTCTATGCACTTACAAAAGAACTAGCAGCTTGTCAATATTTAACGGGGGATTTTGAAAAAGCTGAATCATGTTTTAAACAATTGTTAACTTTAGCTAAAGAGACATTATCTACGATTGAAATATATAAAATAAATTGCGAAATGCTAGCAACTCTAAATAAGCATAAAGAAGCGCTACAATTAGGATTAAAAGTATTATCTTCTATTAAAATCTATATTCCAAAAAATCCAACAAAACTAAACTTATTATGGGAAATTTTCAAGATTAAATTTCTCGTTGGTAGACGCAATATTAAAGAAATCAATATATCGCCTATAACTTCAAAAAAATACCATGCAGCTATCGAATTAATTAGTCAATTACTAAATAGTGCATTTATTGTCAACCAAGATTTATTCGTTTTACTTGCATGCATCAAGGTACGATTAAGTATAAGATATGGGTATTCTGAAAGTACTTCGTTCTCATGTTTAGTTTACGCGTTCTCAATTATGCATGGGTTAAATAGATATAAAGAAGGCATTGCTTTCTCTGAACTTTATTTAAATATTAAAAATAAATCGCTATCTCATACCCAATTTGAAGGTAAAAATTGCTTTGTAATGGGTTGTTTTATTGATCCATGGAGATTGCCTTTGGAAGAAAGTCTAAAACAACTTTTTAATAGTTTCCAATTTACCTACGATGCAGGAGATATAGTTTACAGTAATTATTGTAATTTGATGATAATTTTTACCCAGTTTATGGTCGGAAAACCAATTTCGGAGGTAAAGAATAGTGCAAAAAACGCCATCAATTTTATTACTAAAACAAAAACAAATGACTTTTATCTTTTGGCTAAATTTTGGGAATATGGTCTTGAATGTTTAGTAAATAATATCTTTTCATTTGAAAAACTTGGTAAATTTGAGCAAGATATTTTAGCTAATAAAAATAACACTGAGATTTGTACTTTCTACGTCATTTCAACTAAATTTTTATATTTATTAGGGCATTATAAAGAGGCTCAACTAGCTGGATGGAAGCATTTACCTTACGCCCAATATTTATTAGGTTTCGTTACTTTAGCGGAAGGAGATTTTTATTTTGCACTTTCCTTATTTGCAAAATACCCAACTGAAAAAAAACTTTCTACTTATCTGACCTTAAGAAAAATTCACCGTCGTTTTCAAAAATGGGCAAGTTGGTGTCCTAAAACATTTTATCCATATTTGCTACTTTTGGAAGCGGAGTTCGCAAAAATAAATAAAAATATTTTACTTGCAATGAAATTATATCATCAATCCATTGAAGCTTGTGGGGACCAAACTGCACTATTAGCAGTAATCAATGAATGCATTTGTCGTTTTTACTTTGATTTAGGATACCCTGAAATTGCTAAAATTTATATTATGAGTGCGCAATTAAATTACCATAGTTTGGGTGCTATTAGAAAATCTGAATTAATAAATGAAAATTATCCTACTTTATTTCAAATTACGTCATCCCCTCCCTTAACTAATGATCTTACGACTCAAAACTCAACTACTTCAATTGATATGCTGTCATTAATGAAATCTGCTCAAATCCTTTCTGATGAAATACAATTAGATAAATTATTACAAAAACTATTAATTATTCTGTTGCAAAATGCTGGAGCTCATCGTGGTGTATTAGTTACTAAAGTAGGTGACAACTGGTTTGTTGAAGCTGAAGGAACTACTGAGGCACAACGTGTTATTTTGTCGCAAACTGAACGTGTAGAAAATCGCACAGATTTACCCCTTACATTAATTCGTTATGTTCAACGTACAATGCAAACAGTTCTTTTACAATCAACTCAAGATTTTGAATCATTTATAGATCATGATGATTATTTATCAAAAATTAAACCTCAATCTATATTATTTGTGCCAATTTTCTATCAAGGCAATTTACAATCCATTTTATATTTAGAAAATAAAATTGCTCGGCAAGCATTTAATCGTGAACATGTAAATATATTACAAATTCTATCATCACAAGCCGCTATTTCTATGCAAAATGCTCGTCTTTATTATCAAGCTACACATGATCAACTCACAGGACTTAGTAATCGTAACTTGTTATATCAAATGTTTAATCTTGCTGCGGGTAAATCTAAGCGTACATTTACAATTATTGCTTTTTTATTTTTAGACATAGATCTTTTTAAAAAAATTAATGATACGTTAGGGCATGAAATTGGCGATATGGTATTACTTAATGTAGCAGAACGTTTAAAAGTTAATCTTCGTGATGGAGATTTAGCTGTTCGATTAGGTGGAGATGAATTTGTAGTAATGATGATTGATACAGAAATTAATCAAACAAACCATATCGCAACACGTTTGTTAGAACATATCAAAGAACCTATGTATATTCAAGGTCATGAAATACATACTTCAGTAAGTATTGGCATTAGCTTATTTCCTGAAAATGGCTCTGACATTGATGAATTATTAAAGCACGCTGATATCGCACTTTATAGAGTTAAAGCTACTGAAAGAGGTTCTTATCGATTTTATACGTCCATTTTAGATCAACAGCTTAGAGAAGAAAATCGAATGGAAATTGAACTGCGTGAAGCAATAGAAAATAATCAACTTTATTTAGTTTATCAGCCTGTTTACACTGCTAAAAAACATCAGCTTACTCATTTTGAAGCACTTGTTAGATGGCAACATCCTGTAAAAGGGGTGTTGAAAGCCGAATCATTTATACCTCTAGCTGAAAAAACTGAGTTGATTTTATTGATTGGAGAATTTGTTTTAGAAAAGGTTTTCGAACAAATTAAAAGGTGGAAGAATAATAAAATTAATTTTGTACCCATTGCAGTCAATGTATCAGGAGTACAATTTAAAAAGCAATCAATAAGCAAATTAATCTCTAAATTAATACAAATGACTCAAATTGATGCATCTTATTTGCAATTGGAGTTCACAGAAAGTGTATATATTGAATATACAGCTAGTATTTTAGAAGATATTAATGCTTTGAAAAAACTTGGCATCAAACTCATATTAGATGATTTTGGGACGTATTTTTCTAGCTTGTCTTATTTACGTCAAACTGTTGTGGATAAAATTAAAATTGATCAATCATTTATAAATGGCATTGATCGTAATGAAAAAGGAGATAGAGAATTGATAACAGCCATCATTTTGATGGCGCATAGTCTGGGATTAACATGCGTCGCCGAAGGTGTAGAAAATAAAATACAAATGGATTTCTTAGAAGAACATTATATAGATGAATTACAAGGCTATTACCTTGGACATCCAATGAATATTGACGAATGTACGGATCTTTTGAATAATATATCAAGCTTACAAATTGAGTAATTTTTGTTATATTCTCCCAGTGCTGACGCATCAACCCTGTTAAACATAAAATAATCGCCTAACATCCTTGTGATTCAATCCATTTTTTTAATTTCTTTGTAAATTCAGAAATGGCATTCACAGCATGAGCTAATCCGATGGTAACTGTAGTTGTGGGGAAATGAATCTGTAATTGCCATTCATATCCCCATATCACATCATTATACTATAAAATTTTTCCTGCCTTTCTTGATAGTAAAGTTGTCCAGTTAAACTTTAAATTTTTCCGCCTCTTCAGAACCAAATGTTGCATTACCTGCGCTATAAGAATGCGCACCTGCTCCAGCGAGTTTGCCATTATCGACAATTAAATACTCGTCACGGATAGGACGATTCTCAAACCAGCATTCTAATATTTCTCGAACACCTGCAGCATAGCGTGTTTGTGCTGAAAGAGATGTTCCTGAAACATGAGGTGTCATAGCGTGATGAGGCATAGTACGCCATGGGTGATTTTGTGGCGCAGGTTGTGGGAACCAAACATCACCAGCATACCCCGCTAATTGTCCGCTATCGAGAGCTCTGACGATAACGTCACGATCACAAATTTTTCCTCTAGC